>CP121319.1:0-247500 GCA_043584915.1 Fluviicola sp. | reverse complement strand
AGAAACTAATAAGTTACTAAGGGCACACGGGGAATGCCTAGGCTCTCAAAGGCGAAGAAGGACGTGATAAGCTGCGAAAAGGTTTGGGGAGAAGCAAATATTTTATGATCCAAACATATCCGAATGGGGAAACCTAACTAGTTGAAGACTAGTTGTCGAAAGACGCAAACGCGCTGAACTGAAACATCTAAGTAGGCGTAGGAAGAGAAAACAATAGTGATTTCCGTAGTAGCGGCGAGCGAAGTGGAAATAGCCCAAACCAGACATGTGAAATCCTGTCTGAATCTGCCAGAACCATCTGGTAAGGCTAAATACTCTTGAGAGACCGATAGCGAACGAGTACCGTGAGGGAAAGGTGAAAAGAACCCTGAACAAGGGAGTGAAAAAGATCCTGAAACCGTGTGTCTACAAGCGGTCGAAGCCTACGGGCGACGGCGTGCCTTTTGCATAATGATCCTACGAGTTACTCCTCATTGGCAAGGTTAAGTTTTTAAGGAACGAAGCCGAAGCGAAAGCGAGTCTTAACAGGGCGAACTAGTCAGTGGGGGTAGACGCGAAACCTTGTGATCTACCCATGGCCAGGTTGAAGTTCCGGTAACACGGAATGGAGGACCGAACTGATATACGTTGAAAAGTATTCAGATGAGCTGTGGGTAGGGGTGAAAGGCCAATCAAACTGGGAAATAGCTCGTACTCCCCGAAATGCATTTAGGTGCAGCGTCGAGGTTGAGTTTTATAGAGGTAGAGCTACTGATAGGGCTAGGGGGCTTCACCGCCTACCAACCCCTGACAAACTCCGAATGCTATAAAATATACTCGGCAGTGAGGGCATGGGTGCTAAGGTCCATGTCCGAGAGGGAAAGAACCCAGACCATCGGCTAAGGTCCCCAAATATATGTTAAGTTGATCAAACGTTGTGCGATTGCATAGACAGCTAGGATGTTGGCTTGGAAGCAGCCATTCATTTAAAGAGTGCGTAACAGCTCACTAGTCGAGCGATCGTGCGTGGATAATAATCGGGCATTAAACATATTACCGAAGCTGTGGATTTTAGATTTTATCTAATCTGGTAGGGGAGCATTCTATAGGCGTTGAATGTGTAGCGTGAGCTATGCTGGAGCGTATAGAAAAGCAAATGTAGGAATAAGTAACGATAAAGCAGGCGAGAAACCTGCTCACCGATAGACTAAGGTTTCCTGAGCGACGCTAATCGTCTCAGGGTTAGTCGGGACCTAACGCGAACCCGAAGGGGGTAGTGGATGGACAATGGGTTAATATTCCCATACTTGTTGTAACTGCGATGGGGTGACGGAGTAATGAACAGACCGCGTACTGACGGAATAGTACGTTAAAGGGTGTAGGTATTGGAACCATAGGTAAATCCGTGGATCTAGCCGAACCTGATAGTACCACAAAGCTTCGGCTGCGTGGATAGTGTCTCTAAGCGCTTCCAAGAAAAACCTCTAAGCTTCAGGTTACAACAACTCGTACCGCAAACCGACACAGGTAGTCAAGGAGAGAATCCTAAGGTGCTCGAGTGATTCATGGCTAAGGAACTAGGCAAAATGGTCTCGTAACTTCGGGAGAAGAGACGCCAACTTCGGTTGGCCGCAGTGAATAGGCCCAGGCGACTGTTTATCAAAAACACATGGCTTTGCAAAATCGAAAGATGACGTATAAGGCCTGACACCTGCCCGGTGCTGGAAGGTTAAGAGGAGATGTTAGCTTCGGCGAAGCATTGAATTGAAGCCCCAGTAAACGGCGGCCGTAACTATAACGGTCCTAAGGTAGCGAAATTCCTTGTCGGGTAAGTTCCGACCTGCACGAATGGTGTAACGATCTGGGCACTGTCTCAGCCATGAGCTCGGTGAAATTGTAGTATCGGTGAAGATGCCGATTACCCGCAACGGGACGGAAAGACCCCGTGAACCTTTACTATAGCTTCACATTGATATTGGGTAATTCATGTGTAGGATAGGTGGGAGACTTCGAGGCTGCGTCGCTAGGCGTAGATTAGTCGTCCTTGAAATACCACCCTTGAATTATCTGGTGTCTAACCCGTCCGCGGGGACATTGTGTGGTGGGTAGTTTGACTGGGGTGGTCGCCTCCAAAAGAGTAACGGAGGCTCCTAAAGGTACCCTCAACACGGTTGGTAATCGTGTGTAGAGTGTAATGGCATAAGGGTGCTTGACTGAGAGACCGACAAGTCGATCAGGTAGGAAACTAGAGCATAGTGATCCGGTGGTTCCGCATGGAAGGGCCATCGCTCAAAGGATAAAAGGTACTCCGGGGATAACAGGCTGATCACTCCCAAGAGCTCACATCGACGGAGTGGTTTGGCACCTCGATGTCGGCTCGTCACATCCTGGGGCTGGAGAAGGTCCCAAGGGTTGGGCTGTTCGCCCATTAAAGTGGCACGCGAGCTGGGTTCAGAACGTCGTGAGACAGTTCGGTCCCTATCTGTTGTGGGCGTTAGAAATTTGAGAGGACCTGCCTCTAGTACGAGAGGACCGGGGTGGACGAACCTCTAGTGTACCTGTTGTGGCGCCAGCTGCATCGCAGGGTAGCTACGTTCGGATGAGATAAGCGCTGAAAGCATCTAAGCACGAAACTCACCTCAAGATGAGATTTCTTTTAAGGGCCGTGGAAGACTACCACGTTGATAGGCTACAAGTGTAAAGACAGTAATGTCAAAGCTGAGTAGTACTAATAACCCGTAGACTTATAATCCGTTGATTTTTTACTTCAATCGCTCCGATATATTCTATCGAATACTGATATCAAAACGATGATATTCAGTGTCAATCAATTACTAAGACATTGGTTCGTATGAACCTCCGATTTTAGGTGTTTATTGCAGTATGGTCCACCTCTTCCCATTCCGAACAGAGAAGTTAAGCCTACTTGCGCTGATGGTACTGCCCTTTTGAGGGTGGGAGAGTAAGTCGACGCCACTTTTAAAGAACCCTCATTCCTAACGGAGTGAGGCTTTTTTTATGCTTAAAACTATTGGAAAGTAAGCCTTTTGTATGGCGCTATTAAGGTGTTGTAGTTAATTAAGAGCTTTGCTGAATTCCTAGAGTTTGTAAAGCAAAGTATAGTTAACCATTGCCCAAACTAGCTGCTGAATTTTAGATCCAAAAATGAATAATCTATGTGTTTTGACTAACTTATATTTACAAACAAGCGCTACTTGCTTGTAAATAGTGAGGATAGAAAAGCACCTGCTTTGGGACTTCGCAAACAGTCCAAGTTGTGACGCACTTGACAGCGCAAGGGCTCTTTTTGCTTACTTTTTTAGCTCTTGAAAAAAGTAAGAGAACTAATGGAGCTGTAAACCCTAATTGCTCCAATATTTTAGTGAGTAGGTATTAACATTTAATAGTACTCTCCAGTTCTATGGAGAATCTGCCCTTGCGAACATTACGTAGATTGCCAATAACGTTCCAAAAAGAAATTAAAGTGTAACTGCCAGTGAAACAGAGTGCTGACAAATTTTGAAGGGTACAATTATTTTCATTTTGAAAAAATAATTGCTGATATGAAAATTACTTATACTGTTTTCGTTTCACGCATCTCTTTCAACATACGGTACACAGTAGTTTGACCAATGCCCAATTTTTCAGCCACAAGAGCTGTGTCATTGTTGCATTGATTCATGTAAAAGTTTACGATTCTAATGTTGTATTCACGCAGAGATTGCTCTTTCGTGAGTAGGTCGGGAAGCAAATCAGAGTTGGTGGAGAACGTCATATCATCTTCTCCAATTTCCGATTCATTAGTCATTACTACCGCCAATTCGACAATGGACTTGAGCTCCCGAACGTTTCCTGGCCATTGATAACTCAGTAATTTGTGACGCGCTTCTTTGCTAAAGCGTTTATCTTCCAATCCGTTCTCCTTACAAAACTGTGTCATAAAGTGGTTGGCTAAAATTAGTACGTCGTCCTGGCGATCTCTAAGTGGGGGAAGGGTAATTGGCAATCCATAAAGACGGTAGTATAAATCTTCTCGGAAATTCCCTTGTTTTACCTCTTCTAATAAGTTTCTATGTGTTGCCACAATGATCCGACAATTCACAGGGATTGGGGTATTACTTCCTATTCGAGTCACCTCCTTTTCTTGCAAAACGCGCAACAGTTTTACCTGTGCATTCAGGTCCATTTCGCCAATTTCATCCAGAAATAACGTCCCGCTATTTGCCTCTTCAAATTTTCCTTTACGCCTTGAAATTGCCCCAGTGAATGCTCCTTTTTCAAATCCGAAAAGCTCACTTTCAATCAACTCTGATGGAATTGCGGCAACATTTACGGCAATAAATGGCTTGTCTTTTCGAACGGAATTAAAGTGAATCGCTTTCGCTACCATCTCTTTTCCTGTTCCTGTTTCTCCTGATATAGAAACCGTGATGTTATTCGAAAGGGCGCGATTCATCAAGTCGTACACCTTTTTCATTCCAGCGCTTGATCCAATTAAACTATTTTCGAAAGAATATTTTTCTTGCACCTCCTTTTTTAGAGAAGCCAACTCCTTTTTCAAGTCGTAGTTATTGCAGATATGATTTACCGTATTCAATACGAGCTCCTTGATATCCTTCGATTTAACCAAATAGTCGTAGGCACCAGATTTCAATAGAGAAACAGCCGTTTCAATTTTTTCCTGTTCTGATATTATGATTACCTCAATGGAAGGGTCTGTTTCTTTGATCTGATTCAGCAAATTCCCACCGTCAATATCTGGGAGTCCGTAATCTACAGTAATTACTGCAGGGCCTTTGTCCAGTTCATGCAAAACTTCTTTCGCTGAATGAAATCCTTTTACGGTATAATCAGGGTTTAATGAAAGACTGTGCACCAACAAGCGGTTGTACCATTCATCATCCTCTACTACGTAGATTAAAAATTGTGAGTCCATATTTTAATTGTCCTTGATTCGCGTTAATTCTTGTTCTACTTTCTTTACAATGGGAATGCTGCGTGCGTTCACTTCGTCTACAATAGTTGCAACCTTCTCGTTATCGATGGTGTCTTTCTCTGCCAAGTGCTCCAATTCTTTGAGTTTGTTGTAAAGTTGATCTGCTTCGAGATGTTTGCACGGGGCGCTTATTCTATGAGCAACTTCGCCCATTCTTTGCACATTGCCTACCGCGTGCAGTTCTTTTATTTCCTTGATTCCATTTTGAGTTCCACGAATGAATGTTTCCAACATTTCAACATAAAAGGCGTCATCTTGGCCACTTAAAGAGCGTAGTCCTTCAAAATCTAATTGATCTTCGGCTTCCATTTCGGCTTCCTTGGGGGTTAATTGATCTGAAATCATCGCTAAAAGTTCCGATTCACGAAACGGTTTGCCGAGTACATCGTTCATTCCTGCTTCGTAATACGTTTTCTTGTCTTCGTCTGTAAAAGCCGCCGAGAGCGCCACAATTGAAGTATCTGCGTTCAGCCCTTCCAGGCGAATGGCTTTCGTTGCCTCAACACCATTCATTTGGGGCATTCTGGCGTCCATTAGAATAAGGTCGTATTGATGCTGATTTGAGAGCGAAACGGCTTCATTACCATTTTCCGCTTCGTCAATTTGCGTGTTGAATTTGTCAAGAATTGTCGTAATAAGTTTTCGATTGAAAACTTCGTCATCGGCCACAAGAATGCGTTTGCCCTCCAGGAAAGGTTTCAGCGTATTGGTATGATTATTTACCTCTTCGACGGTGGCATCGCCAATTTGAAAAGGAATTTCAAGAATAAATTCGGTCCCCACGTTTTCCTTGCTATGCACTTCCACCGAACCATTGTGCAATTCAATGAGTTTGCGGGTAATCGAGAGACCCAAGCCAGTTCCTCCGTAGGTTCTTGATGTACTTGCGTCGGCTTGTTCGAAGGCTTCAAAAATGCGTTCCAATTTTTCTGGTGACATACCAATCCCAGTATCCGTTATGGCAAATTCGATAATGACCACGTTTTCACCGATTTGCAATGGAGCGGCCATTACGGAAACAATTCCTTTATCCGTAAACTTTACGGCATTGCTTGTTACGTTGATCAGCATTTGAGAGAGTCGAATGGCATCTCCAAGAAGAATGTTTGGCGTATCCTTGGCAACAATGAATTCAAGATCAATCCCTTTGTCTTCAGCAAGTGGCGTCATTAAGTCACGCACTTCATTCATGGTGTCCCTGAGATTGAAATTTCTGGTTTCCAATTCTAGTTTGTAATTCTGAAGTTTGGTGAAGTCCAATACTTCATTAATCAATTGAAGCAGGTGAGAGGAGGCTTTGATAACCGTTTCCAATTGGTCGCGCTGCTGTTGATTTAGCTTGGAATGTGCCAACTGCTCTGTAAAACCAGAAATAATGTTCATCGGCGTTCGGATCTCATGGCTCACAGTCGCCACAAAGTGTTCTTTTGCCTGTGCCAAGGATTCCGCTTCGTTTTTCGCTTGTTTTAAAATTTTCCGGTAGCGATTGCTGCGTGAAATGTATCGGATGATGGCAAAGGATGTAATCACCAATAAAATGGAAATCAATACACAGAAGAGGATGAGTTGAATGTTGGCTTTCTTCACAATCGCTCGGGTTTTTGCCCCACGTTTCTTATCGCGCTTTAAGCCTTTGTTTTCCAGTTGTGTAAGAATCTTGCTCAGCCGACCGCTATACAATTTGTCCAATTCCAGTAATTCATACTCCTGCAACAATTGTTCTTCTTCACGGGAGGTTTCAGAGGATTGGATTTGAGCGAGGTTGCTTTTTACGGTCTCGTAATTGACACGCATTTCTGTGGGAATTTCCTCCGGCGCAATATCGGTAACATCTTTTGACTGCGCTTCTTCGTTGTTTTTTCTGTCTCTTCGTTTTTTCTTGTTGCTGCGCTTTTTCAATTTGAAAAACAGAAAGCGTCGCTCTTCTTCTGTTTCGGGTTCTGTTTTCTCGGCCGACAGAGTAGAAGGATCAACATATGACCGTACTTCTTCCACCGCGCCTTCGATAGTTTCGTTGACGCGTTCTAAGGCTTGCTCCACACGGTATTCATTTTGAAGTACCAACAAACTATCGTAAATGGTGATTTTGCTTTCTACATACTTCGAGACAGTGTCCAATTGCGCGCGCTCAACAGCACTTTTTAGTTTGAGCGTATCAAGAACTTCCAATTGTTGGTGGATTCCTTCGCGGATCGTTTGGTATTGGCCCAGAAAGATGGAATCTTCGGTGAGCGTGTAGGTTTTTACCTTGTTTTCAGCATCGGTTACGCTAAAAATTAGGTTTTTGGTAAGTGCGACCGTTGGATCGGGTTTTCCCGATTCTTTTGCATTGTCCAATACTTTGACAAATTCTTGATATGTGACGAAGCCAATAGCAGTAACCAATGCCAATATTAATAGCATTCCCATGATAAAACCCTGCGTTATGGAAAACTTCATTTTCATCTCTAAACCGTCTTATTTGTTAAAGTACATTTTTCAATTTGAAATCACCATTCACAATCATGTCAAATTGAAAATACTGGAACGATTCCCTAAGAATCAATTCAAATGCCAGAGCATTGAACTTTTCTTTAAGTTATTGTTTTGTAGCAGATTGTTGCAAGGGTTAATGACTCGATTGGATGCGATGGTTCCAAATCAGAGCAATTATTTTCAAAATGAAAATTAGGCGAGATTTTTCTTGCCAAGATCCAGTCCAAAAGTGAAGGTACTACCTACGTCTACAGTACTTCGAACGCTGATGGTTTGTCCGTGTGCTTCGATGAAGTGTTTGGCGATTGCGAGTCCAAGTCCGGAGCCTCCTTCGTTTCTATTTCGACTTTTCTCAACACGGTAGAATCGTTCAAACAGACGCGGAAGATCTTCTTCGGGAATTCCTGGGCCATTGTCTGAAACCTCTAGCGTTACTATGTTGTTGAGGATATAGAAACGAATGCTCGTCTCTCCTTTTTCATGTCCATACGCAATGGAGTTGCCAATGAGGTTGGTGAGTACTTGGGTAATTTTACCGTGATCGGCATAGACATAGATAGGATCGAAATCTTTGGCAAAAATCAATTTGATTTTCTTCTTTTTGGCTTTTATTTCAAATTCGTCAAAAATGTCTTCAACCAACTCAACGATATCGAAGTGTTGGTATTTCAAATCGATTTTGCCCACTTCCATTTTGGCAATTTTGTCCAAATCCTCCAAAATTGTGGTCATACGATCTGTTGCCTTTGAAGCGCGTTCTAAAAATTGACGGTTTACGTTTTCGTCCTCAAGTCCACCTTCTAACAAGGTCAAAATGTAACCTTGAATGGAGAAAACCGGTGTTTTTAATTCGTGTGCGAGGTTTCCGAGAAACTCGCGTCGAAATTCTTCTTGTTCTTTCAGCTTGGTGATTTCCCGGGTGCGTTCCTCTGTCCATTTTTTGGTTTCTACTTCGGCGCGCTCAATAACATCATCAAACAAGGAAAGATTCTCATTTTGCTGACTCATAATCTTCCCCTTTCGGATCGATCGGTACAATACCTTCAGTTTTTGAGTGATGAATTGCTTCATCAAGAAATAAAACGCCAGGTAAGAAGTAATACCAATGCAAAGGGGGAAAACAAGAAAGTACCAACTGGAAAAGGAGATCGATTGATTTAATGCTAAAAGCAATATCAAGGTAATGGCGGCAACAATAAAGCTACCGGCTAAGAGAATTTGTACGGGTTTGAGGTTTTTCACTGTTCGTTAAACGTATATCCAACTCCTTTAATAGTGCGAATATACGTATTACCTAATTTCTCTCTAAGTTTTCGAATGTGTACGTCTATGGTGCGCTCTCCTACAATGGCACCATCTCCCCAAACAATATTCAATATTTGATCGCGATTAAAAACCTTTCCAGGACGACTTGCCAAAAGTTCCAACAACTCGAATTCCTTTTTGGGTAGAATGATTTCATTTCCTTTGAAGGTAACCAGAAACTTTTCTCTGTCAATGGTCAGCTCACTAACAGATTTGTTTTCTTCAATTTCCTGACCACGGCGCAAAAGGGATTCTACTTTGCTTAAAAATAAGCGTGGTCGAATGGGTTTTGTGATATAATCATCCGCACCTGCATCCAAACCAGCTATTTGAGAATAGTCCTCGGCGCGAGAAGTCAAAAATGCGATGACCGGACGATTCATTTGCATTTCATTGCGAATAATTTGACACGCTTCAATTCCATCCATTTGAGGCATCATCACATCGAGAATAATTAAATCTGGATTGAGGTCTTTTGCTAGTTGAATTCCATCCGATCCGTTGGAAGCAGTGAATACTTTGTGGCCTTCTTTTTTTAATGTGTAGGAGAGAATGTCTAAAATGTCTTGCTCATCATCTACAAGTAATACCGTGCTTTCTTTCGTTGCGGCGATCATGTCCTCTGGTTTTGCTACAAAGCTAGGCAGCAAAAGGGTTGCGAGAGTTATTGAATATTTACAGTTTGATTAAGGAATCAAAAAACTGCGTTATGCTAATGTTACTATTCACAGAGTTATGAACAGGTAAAAAGAGCGTTTCATGAAAGGTTCCCATAACGTGTTAATATTGACATAACATATTAATGATGCAATCGTAAGTTTTTCTAAAGCTTCGTTTCAAACAATCATCCAATCTTTGCAGTGTTCAAAATCGAAAAAGTAAAAGATGAAAACAAAAACGATGAAATTTGGAATGATGGTCCTAGCAGTAGCTGCTTTATCTGTAGGAACAGTTTCATGTAAGAAAAAAGGATGTACAGATCCTAACGCGCCTAATTACGATGCTGAAGCGCAAAAAGATGACGGATCATGTGAAGATCCAGTTACTGGAACAACAGAAAACGAAGTTATCGTTTCAGGTGCTATTACTTCAAACACTACCTGGACTGCTAACAACGTATACGTATTGATTAACAAAGTAGTTGTAGACAACGGTGCTACATTAACTATTGAGCCGTTTCAAACATCTTGGTTGGTTTCCAAGGAGATGACGGTGTTGATATCGACATGAACTACTCTGGAACAGTTACAAACTTTATTGTTGTGAACGGTGGTAACTCTGATGAGGCTTTGGAAATTGACGGACCTGAAGGAACAACGACGGAACAGTGTACACGTTCGGTGGAACTGACGCTCGTGGAGATTTCAAATCAAAAGCGCAAGGTTCTGGTGAAGCAAAAGGTACGCGCACCGATTTTGATGGAGAATACGAACTTCAATTACCAGCAGGAACCTATACATTAATATACAGTGCGAAAGGTGAGGGCTTTTTGGATCAGGAGAAAGAAATTCTTGTGAAAGAAGGAGAAACAACCGTGCAGGATATTGATTTGTCGAAAGAAGCTGCAGTGCTTCAAATGGGCGATATTATTGTGGAAGCAGACCGAAATCCAACAGCTAGCTCTATCAAAGATGACGACGAGCGTCGTGCTAAGGAACCAGGGCCCACTGATGGAATTAGTGAAGAGCAGATTAAGCAACAAGGTGCAACCAACGCTGTACAAGCAGTGCAGTCGGTGCCGGGTGTTACCATTGAAGACGGAAAAAGTGTGTACGTACGTGGATTAGGAGACCGTTATACCAAAACGATTTTGAACGGAATGGAAATTCCAGGTTTGGATCCTGATCGCAACTCAGTACAATTGGACATTTTCCCAACAGCGGTAATCGCCAACATGACGATCTATAAAACGTTCTTGCCAAATTGGACAGGAGATTACACAGGAGGTTTGGTAAATATCACAACGAAAGATTTACCAAAGAAACGGTACATCTACGCCAAAGCAGGGCTTGGATACAACAACTACGCAACATTCAATTCAAATTACCTGACATACCAAGGAGGAAAATTGGATTTCCTTGGATTTGATGATGGAACCCGTGCTTTGCCTTTTCCTAAGAAACAAGAATTTCCCAATCCAGTTACAGATGATCCACAGTTGGAAACTTTAACGAGAAGTTTTAGTCAAACAATGGCGGCATCACAAGCATCTCAATTCTTAAATCAGAGTTACGCCTTTGGATTTGGAAACCGCAAAGTTTTCCGCAAAGATCAGGACGCGAAAGATCGCATTACTTATGGATACAACCTTGTAGCGAACTACCGAAACTCACACCAGTTTTTTGAAGATGCAGAATACGGTGAATACCGCTTGGAATCAAACAACGGAGTGCCACAAAATGAATTGGAGAAATCAAGAGTATCCACAGGACAGCAATCACAACACAACGTTCTTTGGACGGCATTGATTGGACAATCGGTGAAATACAAACGATCTAAAATTGATTTGGCATTATTCCATACTCAGAATGCCATGTCATCAGCAGCGATTTTGCGTGAAGAAAATTTTGAAGACAATCCAGCAACTTTGGAACGTACGTCTTTGGAATTCACGCAACGATCTGTTTCTAATGCAAACCTTGCAGGACGTCATTTCTTGGACACAAATAATAAGTGGACGTTAGAGTGGAAATTGAGCCCTACCTATTCGTTGATTAGCGATCCTGATATTCGTGCAACAGCCTTGTCTTACGAGACGGATGTGAACGGAAACGAAACCTTTAGTTTTGATCCAGCTGTCGGCGCTCAAACGCGTCGTATTTGGCGTCGTCTGTCGGAGTACAATATTGGTGGTCGTTTTGATTTTACGTATAAGTTTGATATCGATTCAACACGCAAATCAAAAATCAATTTTGGAGGACTGAATACGTATAGAGCGCGTGATTTTGAAATCTACCAATATCTTTTTGATTACAGAAACGGTGATAATGTAGATTTTCCTCAAGATCCAGATTGGTACTTTCAGGAAGAAAATATTTGGTCGCCAACTTCAGATCAAGGGATGTACGTTCAGTCGAAAAATGGATTTGAGCCAGCGAATAATTTTAACGCACGTCAGAATATTGCTGGAGCATACGTTATGAATGAATTGCCGATTACTGAGCAGTTTCAAGCAACTTACGGAGTGCGTGTTGAGAAGGCCATGAACTGGTATACAGGAGAAAATAATTCTGGATCTATCGATGCGAGAGATTCGTTGGTACTGGATGAGTGGAGCGTGTTGCCATCAGTAAACTTAGTGTACAAAATCAAGCACGATCCGGATTCAACGCACAAGTACGAGCGTAAAACGAACTTCCGAGCGGCGTACACGAGCACGGTAGCGCGTCCATCGTTTAAAGAGAAATCATTGGCACAAATCTTCGATCCACTACAAGGGCGTTTTTACAATGGAAACCTGGATTTGAAGCAGTCTAAAATTCACAACTTCGATGCACGTTGGGAACATTTCTTCGGAAGAACAGAATTGATTTCGGCGAGTGCTTTCTACAAGCAATTTATTGATCCTATCGAATTGATTGCCTTTAATACCGCTCCAAATAACGTGCAGCCACTGAACACAGGAACGGCTGAAGTATTTGGTGTAGAGTTGGAGATGCGTAAATCATTCGGATTCAAAGCGGCAGACAAGCAGCATATGAACTTTGTTCTTGGAGCGAACTACTCGTACATTGTTTCGCGTGTTGACATGCGTGAATCGATGGTGCCATTTGGAGATTCATTGGTGCAGGAAAAAGAATTGCGTCAATTGAATGCTCGCGAAGGGCAAGTGATCGGTGATTACCGTCAAATGTACGGTCAGTCTCCATACATCATAAATGGATTCGCCACATTCAAAAATGATTCCCTAGGATTGATCATCAACGTGAACTATAATGTTCAAGGAAAGAAATTGGCGGTAATTGGTACTGGGCGTATTCCAGATGTATTCGAACAGCCATTTCACAGCTTAAATGTGAAGGCATCGAAGAAATTCGGATCACAGAACCAATGGCAAGCAAGCATCACAGGACGTAACTTGTTGTTAGCAAAACGCCAAAGATTCTATGAGTCGTTTGGAGCTGAAAATACGTATGTGTACAGCAAGTGGAGCCCAGGAGTTTCTGTTTCTGCTTCCATTACTTACAACTTGGTTGGAGGAAAAACACAACGAAAAAAAGAAGTCGAAGCTATTCCGCCACCAGCGCAATAGGTTTTGTGAATATCTCAAATAAAAAACGGGAGCAATTGATTGGGAATTATGTATAATCCTCACCAAGGTTCCCTTTTAGTTAAAACTTATGAAAACCTCTGTAGAAATTTCTACATAGGTTTTTCTATTGTTTGTTTTTAACTAGAGGGGCGGGAGGATTTTGATAATGCTTACCATCCTCAATAGTTGCTCCGTCGTACTGAATTATATTGACTATTATTTTTCGAATTAATTTATCCATTAATTCAAAATCTCTGTACGCATCTTCGAACTCACCTATTTCTCCATAGTGTATTATTGCATGACGTTTTATCAAGAGTTGCTCAATACTATCCGTAACCTCAATCCCCACCCCGTCAATGAGGTTTTTGAATTTAAGAATGTTTGACTTTCTTTTAGCCTTATTAACCTCCATAAGCCTACCCTTGATCGTATTGTAGTTGAGGCTTCCAATTTTATTCTTGTGCTTTGATAAAATTTGTAACAGTTCACTTTGGACAATTTCGAATGTTTCGGTTGGAACTATTGTTGTCCAATCTTCCTCAAGCATATCTCCAAATTTACTACTCAATCTTTCCAGTAGAATTGTTTGAATGAAAATTCGATCTCCAAGAGAGCTTGTTTGTTCAGCGTTATTGAGGTAAAAAATGATAGTATTCAGGTCCCATGATTTATTCTTTTCTCGATAAATATGGAAATTATTCATGAACGCTTTTTGAATAATTTGTTCACTACGATACCAACTATTATTTATGGCCATATAGTCATTTCTTCTCTTAGGAATGATTCTCTCAATGCTATAGAATACAGAGAATTCGGCATTTAGTTTTTGAGGTGAGTAAAAATTACCGTAGTGTTCCTCTCTTATTGTTACCGTGGATCCATTTAAGAAAGAGATAAACTCTATAAAATCAAGCTTAATTTCTTTCCATAGAGTATATGACATTGGATGATACCCGCCTTCGTTCGAACTGAATTCAAGCACTACTTGATTGTCTTCCTTATTATAAAGTAAGAACTGATGATGCTCAAATTCACGAACTTGAAATATTGCCGAAGTATAATCAAATGTTCCATCTTTTTTAAAAGGAAATTTGTCATTTTTTCCAAATCTATCGGATTGAAACTTAGAATGCATATTGTAAGTTAACTTCAATCCATCTAAAATTACAAAATGAACACTTTCGCTTGATTCTTCTTCGTCTCTAGGAAATCTTGAAATTTGTTTAGTTTGGATATATCCACTACAGTAAAAATCTCCCATAGACTTATGGAAGGGGAAGTTCTTCATGAGTATTTGGGTTGCCACAAACTCATTACCTTCTGATGTACTGGCTTCGATTGTTGCCTTCCCATTCAAAAAATAATCTCTGTTTGAATCATAGAATTCTTCCAGATTAATTGCCTGATCGAAATGCAGTTCAAATAAGTACTCTCCACGAATAAAGTATACTAGGCCAAAAATAAATTCTAAGCTATGGCCAGCATTAAACTTAATTCCCCCTTTCTTCAATCTAATTTTCGGAATCTGTCCTTCCATTATTGATTTATTTTAATGATTCAGATTGGTTTATTTTACAGGGAAAGATTTTCATTCAATTCTCTTTCTGTGATTTTTTCGGAATAATAGTCAATGTACTTACCTTCGAAGCCTATCACTCTGAGCAAACACCGATTAAACAGGGACCTGTAGGCATTGGACATTCTTATAATTTCTATTAGCTCTTTATAATCCGTTTGATCATTTACAGCTGTTCCATGCGTCATCTTGTTCCTGGAATTCATCGCTCTCTTTTCAATGGATTTATTGTCAAATTCAACTTCAATTGAGCTAAAGAATAAGCGTAATAGTTCTCCAATGCTAAGGTTGAAAGGGTTGCGAATCCTATTTAAAACACGATCCTTTAATTCATTACCATCAAGAACATTTTGGAGTAACTCCAAATGTGACTTCATTAATT
Organism: Fluviicola sp.; assembly: GCA_043584915.1. GTDB lineage: Bacteria > Bacteroidota > Bacteroidia > Flavobacteriales_D > Crocinitomicaceae > UBA4466. The sequence goes on along the minus strand of CP121319.1, from coordinate 232,532 downwards.
TGTTGTACTCATCCTTTTCTTCTTTCGAGTATGTCCTTTTAATTGAATTAGCTTCTAAATAATTCGTAGCTAAATTTTCCAAACCACTTGCAAGGATAGGTAAATCAGTTCCCACGGGATTAGAGGCTGCAATCCAATATTTCCAAAGAGCATCTGAAATTTTTAGGCCATCATATATAGGAAGTGCTTTATTTACAATTTCCGTCATGATATTCTCCAGGTTAGAATTATGTACAATTCCTGAAGTCAATACAGGTGGGGCAACGCTGTTCCGATAATTATGAGCGTAACTATCTCCCCATGGGTTTTGAGCAGTCGCTTTAATAATTTGAGATTCTTGATTAAGACTTGCACTACCAATTTTGAGTGGGTGTGTTCCAAGAACAAAACCTACAATTTCCCCGACCACTTTTCTTGTTTTCTCATCGGGTATGGACTTGTATTGTTGGCTATATTCAATTAGAAATCCATCCGAGAAGTCTAATTGATACTCTTTTATGACTCTTTGAACAACAAATCCGAAATTAGGTGTCTCTACATAGATATGGTCGGTGTCAGAACTTCTGGGGTTATTGTTTAGTGTGAATGTAACTTGTTTAGAAGAGTTTAGTTCACGAGATTTTATTGTTTCTCCGTGCCTTTCCCTTTTAGTGGTTCTGCTAAAATCGTTTTGCAATTGATGAGACAAAAAGAACTCTAGATGAGTCGAAGGCTTATTATCTCCATGGACTAATTCTATCCCATCAATGTGCATCTCATGAGTAAAATGCTCATATATTTTTCCATCCCTTTTAGAACTTGTGAGACTAACATTACGAAGAACTACACCGTGAATAATATATGGTATGTGATGCTGATTATAGCCATAGATTTCATATCCTCTGGTAAAACGGTCTTCACCATTGTTATGCTTCTGCAATTCTCGTGTTCCAGTTATAATAGCCTTTAGCTTATAAAGTCCATCTCGTTGAATTTCAATGACAGAATTCGAGGGGAGATTATCGTTTGTATTTGAACATTTGATGTTGCTGATTACAATTGGCCATTCAAAAGATTCCCACTCCAGATGTGAAATATACATATCGTTGTTTTTGAAGATTGGAACAAATTAAAAACACAAGTACGCAATCTTTTTACGCACTTGTGTTTAATCAATTAGAAATACCATTATTTCCCTTTCGGCTTTGGAGTATTTCCTCGTCCTCCGCCTGATTTGTTGCCTGTTGTACTTGGGTATTGAGGGTTCGGTCTACTTGAACCTTTTGAACTTGAGCCTTTCTTTGCCATGATAGTGATTTTATAAAGTTATTACTATCTAGCTGTCCACCAATATCATACCATCAGATAAAGTCTGTCAATTTGTCCTGTTTTATATTCTCGACAATGTAATTGTGTATGTTTTAATTTTTGATTTCCATCAATTCGAGAAATAGAAAAAGGCAACACTGACTTAGTCAATGTTGCCTTCTCTTAATTCTAATAATGTCTACTTCCTACTGAGCAACAAACTTATATCCAACGCCTTTTACCGTTTTAATATACTCATTGCCAATTTTTTCGCGCAATTTTCGAATGTGCACGTCGATGGTTCTGTCACCAACTACAATTCCTGCGCCCCAAACAGATTCCAGAATAATATCACGTTCGTACACTTTTCCAGGCTTGGATGCCAACAGTGCAAGCAATTCGAATTCCTTGCGCGGGAGGTGAATTGGTTCTCCTTTCTTCAATACGATGTACTTCTCACGATCGATAATCAAATCCTCTTCTGTGTTTTGAGTAGTTGCTGCGGCAGCGCCACTTTTACGTCTGAGAATCGCTTTTATACGACTTGCCAAAACTTTCGGCTTTACCGGTTTCGCAACGTAGTCGTCAGCTCCGGCATCTAGTCCTGCAATTTGACTGTAATCTTCGTTTCGTGCCGTTAAAAAACAAATGCGAACATTCTTAGTTTTGGGATTTTCGCGTAAGTTCTGACAAACTTCAATGCCATCCATTTCAGGCATCATTACGTCTAGAAGTACCAAATCAGGTTTTTGAGCGATTGCGACTTTAATGCCTTCGCGACCCGTGGCTGCCTGAAATACTTGATATCCTTCCTTTTGTAAGTTATAAGAGAGGATATCTCTAATGTCTTCCTCGTCGTCAATGATCAAAATTGTATCCATGGGCTCAAAATTTGCGAATTCTTTTTTTCACGATGAAACAATATAGAGATAATATTGGAATCTTAATCAATTTTAAGAAAGTTGCTTTCCCACTTAACTAGTGTAGTAGTAGGTTAGGTTGATTAGTGTAACGAGAGCCTTAGACACCCGTCTTCGGCTCTCGTTCTTTTTTATAGACTTTATGTTAAAGTTAAATTTACATGAACACATATATAAAAAAGGATTCCTTCCACCCCAGAACACGGCAAAGCACTATTTTTGGGGAAAATTCAATTCATGACATTTCGCTTGAACCTTAAGCACTTCATTGTTGCGATATCCCTTCTCTTCGTTGGACAGCTTTTCGCTGCCGATTCTGAATCTCCTGTGGAGAACATTACTGCGAAGGGTGGCGCGGGTGATGTCAAGATTACCTGGAACCTAAAATACGATAGCCTACCGTTGAATCGAAAGCTCGTCATTCGATACTTGCCAAGCAACCAAACCAAGTTGGATGTGCACCCCGAATGGAAGTACACCAAATTGATTGACCCCAAAGAGACTTCCTTTGAAATGAAGGATCTTGGGATTAACGAGAAATACAGCTTTGCAATTGGGGTTGTCAATGACCCTTCAATCGAAAAAGTAACCGCCAAGAATGGAGAATCTGCCATCGTTTGGAGTAAAGATAAATCCTTCAAAACAGAACGTGGCTGGTCTTTAGGGTCCGGATTGATTATGCGCATTCTCATGCTTCTGGGATCGCTTGGGGTCTTCATTTATGGAATGAAGGTAATGAGCGAAGGAATTCAGAAAGCTGCAGGACAAAAGCTCAGAGAAATTCTTGGAGCTATTACGAAGAATCGCGTAAAGGGTATTTTTACCGGATTCCTAACTACGGCAATTATTCAGTCTTCTTCGGCGACAACGGTAATGGTGGTGAGCTTTGTAAATGCCGGGTTACTTTCTTTGAAACAAAGTGTGGGAGTTATCATGGGAGCCAACATCGGAACTACGGTAACGGCCTGGATTGTTGCTTTCCTCGGGTTCTCGGTGTCTATGTCGGACTACGCGCTTCCAATTTTTCTAGTGGCGATAGTGCTCTTGTTTACAAACAGAGACAACCTCAAGTCCTGGGGAGAAATGCTCGTTGGTTTTGCCATTCTTTTCATCGGATTGGAATTATTGAAATCGGGCGTGCCTGATATCAAAGGAAATGTGGATTCATTGGCATTCTTGGAATCACTTTCTGGTCACGGCGTATTCAGTGTAATGCTGTTCGTTTTGATGGGAACTGTGGTCACCATTATGGTGCAATCTTCCTCGGCTGCTATGGCAGTGACCATTCTTTTGTGTGAGCGTGGAATTATTCCTTTTGAAATGGCTGCCGGAATGGTGCTTGGAGAAAACATTGGAACTACAATTACTGCCAATATTGCAGCAATTATCGGAAACGTACATGCGAAACGAGCGGCACGTGCACACCTCGTATTCAATGTCTTTGGAGTGGTCTGGATGATCGCATCAGACACCAGAATTGTTCTTACTCGAGGCACAAAAAGAATTGGCGAAATTTGGAAAAATTACGTCGAAAATGTCGCGCAATGTGAAAGCCATTTTAGAGGCGGTTGACATCGCGTTTGATGAAATGCTTCGTAACTTGAAAAAAGAGCAGAAGGACGTATCGATGGAGAAAGCAATGGAGTTGGAGGATAACATCAACAAATTGCGAGATCGATTCCGTGCCGAGCACCTTTCCTCCATAGAAAGAGATGAATTCAACATCCGAAGCGGAATCATTTACACGGATTTGATCTACAGTTCTGAGAAATTGGGAGATCACATCATAAACGTGACCGAAGCGTTGGTTGGAAAGAACCTGGTTGGCGAGAACACATAGAGGGTGGATTAACAATTCGTTAAGATTTCATCTACAGATTTCTGGCTATCTTCGCTGTACAACACGCGCCTATGAAAGTCAAAATACTTCTTGTTGAGGACGATACGAGCCTCGGATTCATTATCTCAGATCAGCTCAAAGCAGAGGGGTATGACGTAACGCTTTGCACTGATGGTGCAGAAGGATTCAAACGCTTCACAGAAGATACTTTCCATCTATGCATTTTCGATGTCATGATGCCGAAAAAGGACGGATTCACCTTGGCGAAAGATGTGCGCAAGCTCAATGCAAATGTTCCTATTTTGTTTTTGACCGCCAAGTCGAATGATGAAGACAAAGTGGAAGGATTCAAGTCTGGAGGAGACGATTATCTCACCAAACCGTTCAATGCGGAAGAACTGCAGTTGCGTGTTGCAGCGATGTTACGTCGTGTGAACATTGAAGCAGCGCCAACCAATCAAGATGTGTACGAAATTGGCGCCTACGTATTCGATACGGTGAATTTTGTTTTGAAGCATCCGAACTTTGAAAAAACACTTACGAAAAAAGAAGCTCAAATTCTTTCCATACTGTGTAAATTCATGAACCAGGTAGTCGCGCGTGAGATTGTTTTGACGGGTGTTTGGGGACATGATGATTACTTTGTTGGAAGAAGTTTGGACGTGTTCATCACGAAATTGCGTAAATATTTAAAAGAAGATTCATCCATCCAAATTGCCAACGTTCACGGCATCGGATTTAAATTAGAGGTACAATGATTAGAGGATTTTTATTACTTGCATTTATCGGGCTAACAACTTTCGCAAAAGCGGATCAGTTGGCATACATTTCAAAAGAAGATGCCGAAGAAGTGGCCGCCTATTTGAACAAAGGAAAGACCGTTTATTTGTTTTGTGGATGTTGTTCCTTAGTGGAGCCTGTGAAGGTGAAAGTTGAATCGGCGAAAGCTGTGTACACTGGCTACGAAGATTACTGGGAGGTTGAGATCAGATACGAGAAGACCGACGAGAAGATTCACATGGTCAGCGAAAGAATTGATTTGGCCTACGTTTGGAAGAAAGGACTTTTTGGATACAAAACGATTGGAGCCAAGTTCAAGATGGATCACGACTACTGTGTGAAATTGAAAGAATGGGACGATCCGAAACACGTTGAGAAAGACATCTAATGGCAATCATTTTACATCTGGAAACAGCGACAAAAGTATGTTCTGTTGCACTGTCCAGGGATGGCGAACTAATCGCGTTAAAGGAGCTAGAGGAAGAAGGGTATTCGCACGGTGAAAACCTAACGCTTTTTATTCAAGCATTGATCGCAGAAGCCGGTTTGACCATGAAAGATTTGGACGCAGTTTCGGTTGCTTCGGGCCCCGGATCATACACAGGTTTGCGCATTGGAGCAGCAACTGCCAAAGGTTTGTGTTATGCCCTCAATATCCCATTAATCGCTATTGATGCGTTGACGTGTTTGTGCGAGTTGGCTCGACCCAAATACCCCAATCAAAACTTGTGCGCGCTCATCGATGCACGACGCATGGAGGTTTTCGGATTGATTCAAGATCCCAATGGGGAAACCATCAAAGAAATCGCAGCGGATATTCTCGATGAAACCAGCTATTCCGAATTTGAACCTTTCGTTTACTTTGGGGATGGAGCCGCCAAACTAGACGAATTATGGACGGGTCGAAACATTACCATTGATCGGGACATCAAATCATCAGCGGTGGGGCAAATTCGATTGGCGCACGAAAAATTTCAATCCAAAGCATTTGAAGATGTTGCCTATTGGGAGCCTTTCTACCTCAAAGATTTTCTGGTTCAAGCGCCAAAAGCTCGGAAATAAACGATTTCTCTGAACCATTCGATAACGCTCTGATATACGCCGAACCAATGATGGCACCATCGGCCATTCTGTGCACATTTTCAACATCGCTTCGGTTCCGAATTCCAAATCCGATCATGAGGGGTGTTGCTCCGCAAGCCTTGCGAATCCGATCCACTTCTGACGCGCCCATTTGCTTTACTTCATTACCAGTTGTCATAGAAGATGAAACCAAATAGATGAATCCATTGGCGCTTCGTTTGCTCATTTCTGCAATGCGGTCGGAATTCGTGTTCGGTGTTACCAGAAAACAAAGCGTGACTCCATTATTCTCGAACTGTTCGCGATACAATGCATCGTAAACCTCCAAACTGATATCAGGCACAATGACATGCTGAACGCCCACCTGAATGCAACGTTGCAGAAATGCCTCCAACCCAAAATGCAGAATGGGATTGAAATAACTCATAATCACCAGAGGGATAGATACATTTACGTCTTCCAATTGATGAAACATGGTTGCGATGTTCATGCCATTTTTTAGTGCAATATCACTCGACTCTTGAATTGTCGGACCATCGGCCATCGGATCCGAGAAAGGAATTCCCACCTCGATAAAATCAATACCACTTTCGGCCAACGTATGAATTTGATTGGGCAAGGAATCGATATCAGGAAATCCTGAAGTCACAAAAATGCTGACTTGTTTGCTGTTTTTACGAAATGGATGCATAATGTTTTTCATATGTCGACATATCTTTGTCGCCGCGACCGGAAAGGTTTACGACCACAATTTCGTATGGGTGAAACTTGATTTTTTTCAAAGCTGCAAGCGCGTGTGCACTTTCCAATGCAGGAATAATCCCTTCGTTGCGCGTTAATTCAAATGCGGCTGCAACCGCTTCTGCATCTGTAATATCAATTGCCTTTGTCCGTTTGTTTTGAATCGCGTTGGCGTGTTCTGGTCCAATTCCTGGATAATCCAATCCCGCTGAAATGGAATAGGGTTCAATGACTTGTCCGTGTGCATCTTGCATGAGCAAGGTTTTACTTCCGTGGAGTACGCCATTCATTCCTAGGGCTGCAGTTGCTGCCGATTTCCCCGTTTCAATTCCCATTCCTGCTGCTTCGGCGGCAATTAATTGAGTCGGTTCACCGTAAAAATGATGGAACGCGCCCGCTGCATTGCTACCGCCCCCAACACAGGCAATAACCGTGTCAGGCACTTCCTTTCCTTCTTTGGACTTGAGTTGTTGCCGAATTTCCTGACTGATGATGGATTGAAAGTGCGCCACGATTTCCGGATACGGATGCGGTCCTACAACACTGCCGATGAGATAATAAGCATCGGGGTTATTGATCCAAAATCGGATGGCTTCGTTCGTGGCATCCTTCAAGGTTTTACTTCCGCTCGTTGCAGGAACGACTTTCGCTCCAAGCATGCGCATGCGTTGTACATTGGGTGCCTGACGGTCGATGTCTTTCTCGCCCATAAAAACAATACACTCCATATTGAGTAATGCGCAAGCGGTGGCAGTTGCCACACCGTGCTGACCGGCGCCTGTTTCGGCAATAATCCGCTTTTTGTTCATGTGTTGCGCCAAAAGTATCTGCCCCAAAGCATTGTTGATTTTGTGAGAGCCTGTGTGGTTGAGGTCCTCTCGTTTTAAATAGATTTTGGCGTTGTACGTTTCACTCAAATAAGCAGAGTGATAGAGTGGGGAAGGGCGACCAACATAGTCCTGTAGCAATGCCGTAAATTCCTTTTGGAACTTGGGCGTATCCTTCAAATTTCGGAAAGCCGTTTCCAATTCCACCACGTTTGGGCGCAATAACTCAGGGATGAATGCACCGCCAAAGTCCCCGTAAAAACCAAGGGAATTAGGATGTTGAAAGTCAATTGTTGAATTCATGGAGAAATTGTTTGAGGATGAGCATGTTTTTAATGCCTGGAGTAGATTCGAACCCGCCGTTAAGATCGATTCCGGCCAATTGGGAATGTTGTACTGCTTGAATTTCAGGCAAAACATCAGGACGGAGTCCACCAGAGAGAATGAAGGGAGTTGTACCTGTGTATTGTTTCAATAATTCCCAATTGAATCGTTTTCCCGAGCCGCCGTGTTTGGGTGTTTTGGTATCAAATAAGAAGTAGTCGACAAAATTTTGATAGGCTTTCAGTTGTTGAAAATCGAAGGTTTCATCGACCCCAAAACTCTTAATGACTTGCACTTGCTCTTGCATCGCAGCGCAATATTCGGGCGGTTCGGAACCGTGTAATTGTACCGAGTCTAACTTCTCGTAAATGGCGGTCTGAATCAACTGCTGGAGAGGAACATTCACAAAAACGCCTACTTTTTTCGCTTTCATGGAAGGGAAAGATTGTGAAACGTACCGTGGCGATTCGGGATGAAAAATATACCCAATGTAATCCACTATTTGGGAAATCTCATGAGCTTGTTCTGGTGTAGTAATGCCGCATACTTTTACAAACATGGTGTCGCGATTTTAGAGATGAATTGAGCTGAGTTTTCGCTTTTCATGAGGGATTCTCCCACTAAAGCACCGCGGTATCCGCAATCTCTGAGTTGCTCCAGATCGTGCAACGTTTTTACGCCAGATTCAGAAATACACAATCGATTTTTCGGCAGGTAATCAAAGAGTTCGAGGGATGTTCTGATGTCCGTTTTTTGTGCGTGTAAATCTCGGTTGTTGATACCGATGACATCCACCAATTCGTTAATTTTCTCCAGGTGCTCTCGATCGTGCGCTTCCATCAAAACCTCCATTCCCAATGATTGTGCGATGATGGTCAAGTGTTTTGCATGTTCTGGTTCAAGAAGCTCCGAGATCAAAAGAACAGCATCGGCACCGTGCGCTTTGGCTTCAAACAATTGAATCTCGTCCAAAATGAAGTCTTTGCGTAAAATGGGCAGATTGGAGAATTCTCGAACGATTTCAAGATCTTTCATCGCACCACCAAAGTAGGTAGCGTCGGTGAGGCATGAAATGGCTGTTGCCCCGCCACGTTGATAGCTCGAAACCACATCAATAGGATCGGCATTTGTCGCGATGTCTCCCGCACTTGGAGATTTTCGTTTGAATTCTGCGATTATTCCAAAGTCATTGGATTGCAGTGCTGCTTTGAGCGATCGCGTTTCTAGCTGAAAGAAAAACATGGATTCAAAATCTGAAAGGGTGTAACGTGCCTTTAATCTTGCGATTTCGCGTTGTTTGTTTTGAGCAATTTGTTCAAGTATCGTTGTTGTTCTCATAATTTGAAGTGTTTGGCAGTTTGTCCACTGCGAATGAATTGTTGCGCTTCTACGAAAGCATCTTCAATGTTCGTTTCGGGTTGCATGGTTTGAATGGCCGTTGCTACGTTTGCCGCGACAACATCGGTTTGTGCTTCTGTTCCATTTCCTCGGGCAATTCTCGTTAGGATTTCGGCTGCTTTGGCAATGGTGCCGCCAGATTTTAACAGTTCTGGAGCAATAGCTTTTCGTCCAAAATGACTAGAAGAAAGAATGGAATCGTTGTTTTTTGCCAACAAGCGAGCGGCATCGGTAAGCGTAATTTCATCGTAGCCATCCATGGCATAAACAACTGAAAATGCCTCACGATTCGGACGTAAAACGTGTTGGTACATTTTGGCCAATTCTAAGGAGTATGTTCCCGTCAATTGATACGAAGGTTGCACTGGGTTCACTAATGGACCAAGGCTATTGAAAATGGTTCGAACGCCCAAATTCTTTCGAACAGGAGCTACTTTTTTCAAAGTCGGATGAAAGAGTGGAGCGTGCAAAAAACAAATATTGCTGTGAGCCAAATCGTTGTTTAATGCGCGGTTTTCCGTGGTAAATTGAAACCCCAACGACTCCAATACATTGGACGAACCACAGCTCGAACTCACACCGTAGTTTCCATGCTTGATGACTTTATATCCCATGGCAGCCAAAACCAGAGCTGAGGTCGTGGAAATATTGAAGGTGTCTTTGCCATCGCCTCCAGTTCCGCATACGTCAATGCATCCTGATGGGTCAAGATCTGGTTGCAAAGCGCGCGCTAAAAGTGCTTCGCGAAATCCACCAAGTTCCTCCAGCGATACGCCTCGAAATTGAATTCCAGCGAGGATGGCCGCTACCTCCACATCAGATACGGTTCCTTCTCCCATGGCGTGAATGAACTCGGATGCCGTCTTTTTGGAGAAGTATTCCTTGTCCATTATTATTTCTAAAAATCGTTTCATGCTGTTGCGAATGTTGTGTGTTCACCGTGACAAGCTCGGCGTGCACTGTTGATGAAATTTTCAATCATTTTTCTTCCGTGGGGCGTTAGTATCGATTCAGGATGAAATTGAACACCGAAAATCGGCAGTTCGGCATGCTCAAAAGCCATGATTTCATTTTTGTACGTTGCGGTGATTGTGAGCTGGGCAGGAGCAGGACTGTTGACGATCCAACTGTGGTAGCGTCCAATCTCCAGGGTATCGGGAAGGTTTTTGAACAATTGCGAATTTCCTGTGCATGTGATCGTTGATGATTTGCCATGCAATGGAACAGGAGCCAGATTTAAGGTTCCGCCGAAATATTCTGCCAAGGCCTGATGCCCCAAACAAACACCCAACATCGGTTTCTTGCGAACGAAATGTTTAATGACCTCATTCAGTGCTCCCGCTTCAGAAGGAATTCCCGGTCCGGGCGAGAGCAAAATGCCATCGCAGGATTGAAGTGCTTCAAAATCAACTTGATCGTTGCGCTGCACCATTATCTCACATCCTTCCTCTTTGAGATAGCGTACCAAATTGTACACAAACGAATCGAAATTATTGATAACGGCTATTTTCATGATGCGTGGATTTTTTCGGTTTCGGATTGATAACTGTTGGCCTTTCGAATGGCTTCTCGAACGGCGCGTAATTTGTGATGCACTTCTTGCGTTTCGCGTTCGGGGTCAGAATCCAAAACAATTCCCGCTCCTGCTTGATAGTGCAACTCATTTTCTTTACTCAAAATACTTCGAATCACAATCGCCATATTCGCATCTCCGATTGGTTGGAGCATCCCCACAGCACCGCCATAAAATCCGCGCGGTTGCCTTTCGTACTCATGGATTAACTCCAGTGCGCGCGGTTTCGGGGTTCCCGATAACGTTCCCGCCGGAAATGCCTGACTCACCGTTTTGAAAGTGTCGTTAGATGCGCAATCGCCCGTGACTTTCGACACCAGATGGATCACGTGACTGAAATGCTGAATTTCCTTGTAGGCTTCAATTTTCACATGGGTGCAATTGCGACTTAAATCGTTGCGGGCAAGATCGACCAACATGGTGTGCTCGGCATTTTCCTTTTCGTCTTTCTGCAGGAATTCCAGCTGCTCGGCATCCACGGACTCTTCTCCCGTTTTGGGCACCGTTCCCGCAATCGGGTGAATTTCCACCTTTCCATTTTGAACCACTGTCTGTGCCTCTGGAGAAGAGCCAAATAAGCGGTACGACTCAAAATCGAAATAGAACAAATACGGCGATGGATTGGTGCGACGCAATTGACGGTACACATGGAAATCGTCGCCAAAATAGGCTTGCTGAAACCGATTGGAAAGTACCAATTGGAACACATCACCGCGTTGGCAATGCGCAATTCCTTTCTCCACATTTTGGGAGAACTCGGCATCGGTAAACATGGAAGACTCCGCTCCGACCAATTCAAATGGCAGAATCGATGGAGCGGGCAATCGCATCAAGGATTCCATGGAAGTTTCCTGAAAATCCTGGGAGAAACTGTTTTCAAGAAGAAGACCTTCGTTGGTGAAATGATCGATGACGATGATGTGTCGGAAGAGAAATAAGTGTAAAAGAGGAATGTCAGATTGTGTGGACTCGATGCCCAAATGTGTTTCGTCTTTGTGGGTGAATTCGAAGCTCATTCGACCGAAAAAACCGTTGTGTTGTTGGTGCTCAAACGTGTATTGGTTGAGGAGCTGTTGCACCTGATCGGTCAATGTTTGGGAGGGATCGACTGGAATAGTTTCCGTGCCTTCGCTCGTTTTAATTTCGAATTGTTCGTTTTTCAATTCGATGCTCACCAGTGGATCAAAACCAATGAAAGAGCGACTGTCTTGACGCGAATGGTAGTCGTTACTTTCGAGTAAACAACAGTTTCGAAAGTGATTTCGAAGCAAGAGGTACAATTGTACCGGAGTATGGGTGTCCGCATTAAACGCGCGGATTTTTGAATAAATCATTTGAAAAAAAAGTGAAGTGAAAAAAAAACGACCTGTCGGTATGACAAGTCGTTCAATATTTAGGATCTACATATACTAACGCCAGGCACACCATCGAAGAGTTGTGCTCCACCACCAATTTTGTGCTGTTGTGTTGATATGTGATGTTGTATTCATCGTTACAAAGATTTGAAATTATTTTTGGATAAATCAACGCTTATGTGAAATATTTTTTTTCCCTTTGTGTTATACATGAAGACACTAAACGCATACAAATGGCATTGGAACGACCTAATTTAGGGCTGTTCGTGTGTGTACAAATAAAAAATGCAAACCCGATTTGGTCCCAGACTGATTCGGGTTTTTTGATTTAAATAAGATGAGATTAGCAGACAGAATAAACAACTCCAACCGCTCTTTTGTGGTAGCAGGACCGTGTAGCGCAGAGTCGCGAGATCAAGTACTTTCCATTAGTGCTGAGATTGCGAAAAACGACAATGTTCAATTGTTGCGCGCGGGAATTTGGAAGCCACGAACGCGTCCTGATAGTTTTGAAGGATTGGGAGAAGTCGCGCTGCCCTGGTTAGTAGAAGCGGGGAAGTTGAACGGTCTGCAAACGACTACGGAAGTAGCCAATCGAGCGCATGTTGAAGCAGCGTTAAAAGCGGGCGTAGATGTGTTTTGGATTGGTGCCAGAACCACGGTGAATCCTTTCGCGGTGCAGGAAATTGCAGATGCATTGGCAGGGACCGACAAACCTGTCATGATTAAAAATCCGATCAATCCAGACTTGCAATTGTGGTTGGGTGCGTTTGAGCGTTTCGAGAAAGTCGGAATTACGGATTTGACGGCCATTCACCGCGGATTTTCGGTATACAAGCACGACAAATACCGCAACGTTCCGAGTTGGGAAATTCCGATTGCCTTGAAGGAAAACCGGCCAGATATTCCGATCATTTGCGACCCGAGTCATATTACGGGAAACCGCGATTTGTTGTTGGAGGTGAGTCAGAAAGCGTTGGATTTGAACTTCCATGGTTTGATGATTGAAACCCATCCCGATCCTGACAATGCATGGTCCGATGCGGCGCAGCAAGTCAACGGCGCAGGATTGAAAAATATCCTGGATCAACTGGTCGTTCGTACGGTAGATTTTGGAACGGATGTCGCAGAGCAAATTCAGGAGTTGCGCGACAAGGTTGCCATTTTGGACGATCGAATGTTGGAAGTGTTGAGCGCGCGTATGCAATTGAGCGAAGAAGTGGGGTTGCTGAAACGCGAGAACAATATCACGATTCTGCAGCAAGAACATTGGGCGAAAGTGATTGCCATGCGTTTGGAACAATCAGGTGATTTGCACTTGACCAAGCAGTTTGTACGACAGATTATGGATGCAATTCACCAGGAATCGATTAGGCATCAGACGAAGATTATGAATCCTAAGACGAAACGTGGGTAGGTACTAGTCATATTTTACCCAATGGTGCAAGGTATTTTTTCTTGTAATTTCAAGGCATGAAGATTAAAAGCCAACACCTTTCGTTCTTTTTCAGGACTGTAAATGACACTCCAAATGTCTTGAGGTTAAAGTGAGGATAAGTGCCTGAAACTGGATATGTAGTACGATTGCTTTTGTTCACAGATAAGTGATTTATCGGAGCGGTTGGCCTTATGGGGTGTGAGGTGCGGTTTTTTATTCAAAGCTGTATTTCTGATCTTGATACCTTGTTCTAAAATCGAGACCATCATCATATTCAGCAGGATGAACATATGATATAACGCCTATATCAGATTTTAAAAATTCTTTCAACCTCAAATGATATTCTTTTTCTGTTTGGTCAGTACCATTAAAAGTTAGACTAAAAACTATTTGATCGTCAGTTGTGATGTTTACTCCAACCATTATTTTATCTGGATTTTCACTTTTGCTGTAATTATTCCAAAAGAAAGATTGTCCTACGTTCGGAGTTTCCACGTAAGTATTTAACATTTCCTCTTCGGATTGAAACTCATACTCAATATCATTGGGCTTTCCTGTATAGCCTAGGTTTATTTTTTCATATCCAGGAATAAATTCGTTAAGCACGGAGTAAATTATCTCAATAGATTTAAAGTCAATAATTACTTGACTAATTATATCCAGTTTAATTTCTTCTTTCTCTAATGAGCGGTCTTCCATAATGGGTTGTACTGGTTGTCTAGCAGGTAATGGTCAATTGCACCTAACGGTTAGTATAAAATGAGTTTTAATGCAATTTATACAGTGTTGTAAAATGTTTTAATTTATCGTTTCTTTCTCAAGTTCTTTTATCAGATTCAATATTCTTTCGTTAATTTTAATATTATCTATCTGATCAATTTCTCCCTTTTCAGTGTGCAATTGAACTTTGTCATTTCTGAACTCAAAAGCTAAAAACGGTTGATTTTCGATTAATCCGTGTCTTCTTGATCTGGAAAGCATTAATGTAGTTAAAGACTGACCCGCACGAATAGTTTTGTCAAACCCTTGATTAATTAAATCATGAATTAGTTTAATTATTTTATCCTTATTAGGAAGACTCTTTTCTGGAAAGTCGGAATAAAATCGTAAGATAGATTTCCAGCTCTCAATAAATTCTCCTTTTATGCCTTCTCCTTTTTCATAGCTTTCAGTTAAATCATTCACTGGAATCCATGAAAACTCTTCATTTAAAGATGATGGAGCCTCGTTGTCAATTAAGTATCTCTTAAGAACTTCTGCCGTTTCTTTTCTTATGGTTTCAATTTCAAATAATGTGCATCCATCCCAAGTGAATCCAAAATATACTTCACCTTGATCGCCAACACCAGTAGACCAACAGGATCTACCATTATTTGATATTTCGTATCTGACTATTCCACTTCCTTGATTTTCCAATACTTTGGAAGTATTAGCTAAATCTGGAAACTTATTAATCCAATCGCTCTCTAAGTTTTGAAATTTTCTAAGATCATGATCAACAAAATCAAACTTATAAAGTTGTTCCTTAGATTTATTATATAGCCAGTCTTCAGACGATTTCATTAACTCTTCTCTGTCACTTGTTCTGCCACAAGAAACTTCATTGTCATCTTTAAAATAAGAAACTATAAATTCTTCAGTTCTACCTTTCTCATCAGGGTGATAAGAGATATCACAACTGTAAATTGAAACCTTATGGTTTTCTAGTTTCAAATTGCAATACCAATGGACACCAGCTCCATCCAAATCTATGAATGGCTTAATCTCAGAATTATCTAAGTATTTTTTAACCTCCTTTAAAAGTGATTTCGCTATTTTCTCTTCTCTATACAATGTTTCGTTTTAATGTGTCAAAACGGCCGTTGCTATACTTTCGTGCCGATCTCTCGAATATAAGCTTTTCGGCATGAAGTATAGCTAATGTTATGCGTACTTCATTATAGAGCAGGAACATTTTATCTTCTTCATACCTTAATTGATACTACAAGGAATGTTTGTTTTAAGGCCTTTTTCTAATTGCCAAGTGAAACACTTGTTTTGAGTAGTTTACGGAACAAAATGTGTGTGAAACGACATCGTAAATCAGGTATTTGTTGCAGGATTCCGCATTAAAATTGAGTAGAAATACGCATTGTGATTGCGGTTTTCGTTAGGTAGCTTTGAAAGCTAATGCATTATTGAACAATTCAAATTGATGATGCTTAATACTATTCCATGGATTTTGATATACTATTTGATGACTCGTTTTTTAACCTAAACACAGAAACAACTCTAACGCCGATAGAAAAGAAGCGAGTTCTGAGTATTGTGAATGATTTCGCTGATGGAGATTGGCGATATGGAAAATTTCAAAATTTCATTTGGGATAATATTGCTGAAACGGCTCTTTCCTTTAAGGATAGAATGGCATTAATCAACAACTCACACTCTAGTTTAACTGAGTCCGCTAAAAAACTTCGTCTGACTGATTTAATGAAAGATCAAAAGAATCAAGGAAGTGAATTGGCCGAAATTGCACTGTACGGTATAATGAAGCATCATTACGGTGCGTTACCAGTAGTTCCAAAAATATTCTACAAACAAAATCCACAGGATAATGCAAAGGGGGCAGATAGTGTCCATATTGTAGTTGAGCCTGACGATTCGTTTTCAGTGTGGTTTGGTGAGGCTAAATTTTATAATAGCATTGCCGATGAGAGATTATATGAAATAGTAACATCTGTAGAGAACTCACTTAAAACGGAAAAAATCCAAAAAGAAAATAGCATAATAACTAACCTTACCGATTTGGCTAGTTATCTATCTGAGAAGCCAGAATTGTTCAAGGAGATTTCTGATTTATTATCAGCAAAGACTTCGATTGATCAATTGAAACCCAAATTGCATATACCGATTCTCTTATTGCACGAATGTGAGTTGACAGCAAATTGTAATGAGTTAACCGATGAATATAAACGAGAAATAATAGAGTTTCATAAGGACAGGTCGGAATCCTATTTCAAAAAACAAATAAGTAAGTCCAATACTTCAATTTTTAAATACGAGGATATTAGTTTTCATCTCATATTATTTCCTGTTCCCAGCAAAGAGCCAATTATTCAAAGTTTTGTTCAGAACGTCACTCATTATAAAAATCAAGATTAATAGCTATGGATATTTTCGAATCATGTAGAACCGTAAATGACCTTCTTTCTAAGGAAAAAGAAAATGATGCCAGAAATGAATTGATTAAAATTCTTGATTTTCACGAGGAGAATGAATTAGAATATTCTGAATTGGTTAATCATTTAATTATGGAAACGGGGTTGTTTCCATATCTTGACTTATCAACCTCAAACTGGAAAGATCGATTCGTTTATGAAGCCTTTAAAGTAGATACCGGTGGAAAAGAATTGTTGACCTTGCATAGGGAACAATCTGTACTATTACGAAAGCTTCTAAATGGAGAGAGCATTGCCGTAAGCGCACCTACTAGCTTCGGCAAAAGTTTTGTTATTGACGCCTATATTGCAATTAATAAACCTTCTAATGTCGTGATAATCGTACCGACCATTGCTCTAACTGATGAAACAAGGCGACGGCTTTATAAGAAATTTGCAGGGGAATATAAGATTGTAACGACTACTGATGTACAATTATCTGAAAAGAACATTTTCATATTTCCACAAGAGAGAGCAATTCATTATGTTGATAAAATTGAGAATTTGGATTTATTGATTATTGATGAATTTTATAAGGCAAGCTCAAATTTTGATAGAGACAGATCTCCAACTTTAATAAAGGCAATTTTGAAGCTTGGACAGATTGCTAAACAGAAGTATTTCCTAGCACCTAATATTAGTACTTTGGAAAAGAATCCATTCACTGAAGGAATGGAATTTCTCCCTTTAGACTTTAATACTGTTTTTCTCGAAAGATTTGAGCTTTATGACGAGATAGATGGAGACGAAGAGTTAAAAAGTAATAAGTTGCTTGAAATATTAGAAGCCAAGGCCACAAAATCGTTAATCTATGCTGGTACTTATCCTAATATTGAGCATGTTTCTAATTTATTATTGACTAGTTCAGGGGAAAAAAACCGCCAATTATTAAACTTGTTTTCCACTTGGTTAAGTGATAATTATGATTTTAACTGGAGTCTTACGAAACTGGTAAAAAGAGGGTCAGGTGTACATAATGGAAGACTGCATAGGTCTCTAAGTCAAATTCAAGTTAAGCTTTTTGAAGAAGAGGAAGGTTTAGATAATATTATTTCGACGTCTTCAATAATCGAAGGGGTAAATACTTCTGCTGAAAATGTAATCATATGGGCAAATAGAAGTGGAGCGGGGCGCGCTCGGCTAAATGACTTTACTTATCGAAATATTATCGGTCGCGGAGGTAGAATGTTTAGGCACTTTATAGGAAAAATTTATATTCTAGATAAACCACCAAAAGAAGAAAAAACTCAATTGGATATACCTTTTCCAAATGAAATTCTGGGGGATATTGATGAAAAGAAATTTGAATCAAATTTAACAAAGGAACAAATAGCAAAAATCATTCTTTATAAAGAAGAAATGACCGAACTTCTCGGAGAAGAAAGTTTTAAAAGGCTACAAAATGAGAATATTTTTCAATCTAGTAACTCAGAATTAATTAAGAAGATTGCAATTGAAATGAAAACTAAACCTGAGGAGTGGAATGGTTTAGGTTATTTAAATTCTCCATATCCTCATAACTGGGATAGGATGCTCTATAAAACACTGAATATTCAACCAGGAGGATGGGATTCAACGTACACAGCTTTTGTTGCCTTTGTTAAGGTTCTCCGAAACAATTGGTTTAGGTCGATTCCAGAGTTGTTGAAGGAACTTGAGCAGTTTCAAATTGGGGTTGATGATTTTTTCAAACTTGAAAGAAAAGTAACTTTTAAGCTGGCTTCTATTCTCGGGGATGTTAATATTTTGCAGAAGGAGATTCTAGAAAAAAACTATGACATTTCAAGGTTTGTGACCTTAGCATCCCATGCCTTTCTACCAAGTGTGGTTTATCAACTGGAAGAGTTTGGAATGCCAAGAATGATTTCCAAAAAGATACACAATAATCGAATAATAAATTTCTACGATAAAGAATTGGATATTCATAAGACGTTAGATTTATTTAATTCTATCGGTATGGAAAAAATCCTTTCAATTCCAGATTTGTCGGAATTTGATAGATACATCATTACGTATTTCTATGATGGAATTACAATAGATTAAAATTGGAGCGCGAAGCGCTCTTTTTTAGAGTTTTAAGATTCTTTTAAACCAACCAATAATTCACAAACATCAACTTTCAAAATCTTGGCGATTTTATAAAGGTCTTTTAAGTGTGGCTGAGACTTATTGATACACCAGTTTGAAACGGTGTGTTCGTTTTTGTCAAGCTTCTTCGCTAAGTCTTTTTGACTTACTCCTTCTCGGACTAAAACTTCTTTAAGTCGATTCAATTTTTGATCCATTAACTCAAATGTACAGAATGTAATTCATTTATACACTTCTGAACTCTTGACTTTCATTAATGAAAAATAAATATGCAGTATAAAATTGCATTAATGTAATTTTGTTTTACATTTGAAGTGTAATTAATTTCATTTTAACCCAAAAAGTCATGTCCAACAAAGAACTTATCATTTCCCTCATTCAACAAGATTTAAAACACAGCCAACTTGTAGTAGGCTTAGACGAACTCGGTTTAGAAGCATCCGAAAGACACTGCCTTCAAATACTTGACATTGTAGCCGACCTAATGAAAGTCCCCGAAGGAGACGTTGAATTTGATTGGGGTAGATTGTACGTTACCTATATGGCGGAATGCACAGGAGTCGGTATTGAGTATACCGCAGATTCGATGCGACCATTTGCAGAATATTGTTACGATGATTTATGCGAGGTTTTGAATTCAGCAAACGCAGGTTGATTTAACCACAATTGGCGAGGGCAGGGCAAGGGCATTGCAAACTGAGGAACGAATTTGCACATGCTGTTGCCAGCGTTGGCAAAGAAAAAGGCCTTTTTACCATCAACTTGATAATATGTTCCTGCTCCATAACCTTGTTTTGGCGTTATTCACTTTGGGCATCTCTCGGATATGGCGCGCCGAAACCTTCTATTACGCATAACTTATCTATATCAGCACCCTCCTTCTTGAGCCAATAAACGCGAGGTCAAAGCCGATATCAATTAAGTACAATCATTCAGTACCAAAAGGTGCATTCCTAATTTACAATTTATACACAGTATTCCCTCAGTTTTTTTGATCATTTCAGGGAGTAATGCATCGAACATTCGGGTGCATTCCCGTGAACCGCCAAATATGTCCGACAAAATGGATGCAATTCACCAGGAATCGATCAGACACCAGACGAAGATTATGAATCCTAAGACGCGAAAGGGATAGGTAATAGTCATATAAAATGACGTAATGTATTTTTCTTGTAATTTCAAGGCATGAAGATTAAAAGCCAACACATTTATATTACCGTACTTTTCTATCTGTTTGGGCTCCAAATAAGCTTGGCTCAAACGAGTTTTCAAAACTTATACGGGGGGACTGGGAATGAAAATGGAAATTCAATTGAACAAACTTCCGACGGTGGTTATATTGTATTTGGACAGTCACAAAGTTTTTCTTCTTCGCTGGACCTGTATCTGCTGAAATTGGACGCAAGCGGTTCAGAGGAGTGGTACCAAACTTATGGATCGATGAATTGGGAATTTGGCTTATCGGTTCGGGAGACATCGGATGGAGGTTACATTCTATGTGGTAGTTGGAATGGCCCAAGTAATGACTCATTGGTTTTAATTAAAACAGATCAAAGCGGTGTTATCGAATGGAATTCTCGATTCAGTGGAGTTATGGATCGTCAGGTGGGTCAATCTGTAATAGAAACAAGTGACGGTGGTTTTGCTGCTTGTGGCTTTACCTCAGCCTTTCCTAATGAGGATGTTTTTATTGTCAAAACCAATAGTTTGGGAGTTCTTGAATGGAAAAAAGAATTTGGAGGGCCTTTGCGTTATGTTGCCCGGACGATTCAGCAAACTGATGATGATGGATATTTTGTTTTTGGGTCTACTACCGATACAGATTCGGGAAATGGTATTAATGCCTTTTACCTAATGCGGCTAGATAATGTTGGCGACACGTTATGGACAAAAGTATACGGAACTTCTATTCGGGAGTTAGGTAACGATATGCACCTCAATGCCGATGGTACGGTTGTTATGACTGGTAACCAAGATGTCCCTGGTGGAAACATTCGCGCGATTAAAGCTGATGCCAGCGGCAATTTGATTTGGAGCGAATATTATGGCGACGCCGGTTGGGATTTGGGGCACTCCATAACAGAAACAACAGACAATGGTTATATTATTGGAGGACGATTGGATAGCACAATTAATGGAGGTACCCATGATATGTATTTGATAAAAACGGACGTAAACGGTATGGTTCAGTGGGAGCGTTCTTATCCATTTCAATCAATGTCTAACATTTATGAAGTTCAACAAACAACGGATGGTGGATATGTAGCAGTCGGGTCTAGCTTTAATGATATTCTTTTCGATGAAGATCTCGCTGTATTGAAAGTCCCTGCCAATGGCTATCTGGAGTTAACTGAAAATAACTTTGATCAGAATGTTTCGGTCTTCCCCAATCCATTTAATGAGTATACAAGTATTAATGTGAGTGATTTTAAAAGTCCTGTTGATATCTTCATATACGGACTTGATGGTACCTTACTGCTTCAAGAAGAAAAAGTTGAAGAGATATTGCGAATAGATGCGAGGCAAGTGAACAAAGGAATGAATTTATTTTCAGTGGTATCCGAAGGAAAAGTAGTTGCAAGAGGAAAGATTATTATGCACTAGATTTCGCTTGGTTAGTAAGTTCTGTTCCTCGCCCGACGTTTTTTGAGCGCATACCGACCAAAAACGTACGATTTGAACCACTAATTTACTTGCTAAAATTGATGACGAGGAAAAATGAACGTGCCTTGAAAGGACTTAAAATGCTTCATTTTTTCTGAAATGCGAGGGTTGTGCAACGGTTACTTGTGTTATACGCACTTAATGGTTTTTCAATGTTTGTTTTGCCGCCTCCACTGCATCAGGATGAAAGTCAGATGTTTTATTGACAATGTTTTCGAGTTCTTCGATGTTCCGCGATTTAAATTTCTCCAGATAAAAACTCAAAAGAGATTCATCCTCGTCCTCTGATTTTTGAATAATTTTAAGGAACCATTTTGGCCTCAGAACTATTAAGACAAAAAGTGAAGAGAATAGTGCCATATAGAAAGCCATTTGAGATTTTTCAATATAGACCTCCTTTGTTGATACAAATGGAATAATTGTTCTTCCATCCCCTTTCATTTTGTAAATTCTTTCTCGACCATCATCTAAGATATCACCATCCGACCAGATTTCTATTGACTTTGAAGACTTTATTTGGTCAACATACGAACTATGACTTTCGGCAAAATTATTATCAATATAAAATGTGGTCTTTGAACTATTTAGTAGTAATTGGACTTGATATGATGTGCCAATTTTTTTTATTCCCAGGCGATCCTTAATGTCCTGTTCGGTTTGCTCAATTGCTAATAACTTTCCTTTAGTGTAATTAAAATCAGAAGAACTTGAATAATTCAAAATAGCACCAGAAATGGCAAAACACCAGAGCATTATGCAAATCACTATCAATCCCCATTTGTAATGGCTATTTGTATTATGGTTTGGGTTGTACTTCAATTGCACCTAACGGTCCGCGGCTAGGAAACGCAAGGAATCCCTTCCACAAATTTTATCTTTAAAAATAAGAATGATTTCAATAACCTAAGTGATTTCGCGAAGCGAGAACCCTAATGTTTTTAAGCCGCTGTTAGCAACATTAATTATTGAATATTTTCCAAATCTTGTCTTCCAATAATTGTCATTATTTCCACTACATCTTGGTTGATACGGTAATAAATACTATCGGCCCCGCATACACAGCGTTTGTAACCAGGTTTTATGAAGTCTACAGCTTCAAACGAGAATGGTTGTCTGGCAATTAACTCGAAATATTCGAAGAATGTATTAAAATACTTGTCTGCTTGCGACTCGCCAAATTGGCCAACACCAAATTGATGAATTCGAATCAGGTCATCTTTGGCATCATTACTTAATCTGTATTTAGCCATTAAGTAAGGACTTTGACTTTGCCAATATTTGTTCTTTTGTATCCTCTGTAAAACCGCTTTGTTCGGCTTTGGTCAATTTTGCTTTTATCCAATCAATTTGCTTTTGTTGATTTCTAGCTTGTCTGACCAAATCATTAATAAGTTCACTTTTACTGGAATATTCTTTACTATCGACCTGACTTTTGAGCCAATTGTCATTCGGTTCGGTAAATGAAATGCTTTGTCTTGCCATAATATGATATGCTTGATGTAAAATTACACCAAAATCGAACCAAAAACAAAAATGAAGTTGATTTTATTTTCTAGAGTGTCTACTTCCTATTGTTGTTAACGGTCAAGGCTAGGGAGCCGTGTGGCTCTTTACCAAAGACTGTTTTTCGAAGATAAGAATAGATTTTCTAAACTTAAGTGATATAACGAAGCAACAAGCCCGTATGGCTTTTAGTGGCTGTTATAAGTATAGACTATTCAATTAAATGGTATTCTTCAAGAATCAATTCGTTTTTTGCCACAAATTCACGCAATTCCGCACCAAGTGAATTCCACCTCGCTTCTCTAACCTTTATTGAAATTGATTTATCGATTGGGAGTAGCTCTGAATAATTTCCAGTTTTCTCTATTTCCATGATATTAACATCACCAATTAGAACCCTAGATCTGAGTTCTGCTAATAATGTCACGTTGTAATCCGAAAGTTCAATTTGATAATTTTTAAATTTTAGTTCACCATCCTCTTTTTTAAGGTTGAAAAGTACTTTGTCCCTTTTGTCAATATAATACCTGAGGGTTAGATCAGAGTTAATGCTTATACCAGACATCAACCATCCACATATTCGATCTAACTTCCAAGTTTCCATAATATTTTGGATTGCGTTCTAAAAAATGGTTGTAGTAACCGTCAATTACTTGTAACGGTCTAGTATAAGCGGTCGTTTTAATGCCGCTTATGCATTGTTATATTCATTCTAGTAATAAGTATAGTTAATCACTTTCATAACAGTGCCCCTTTGTCCGTGCGGTGATTCATTAAGTCGGTAGTGTGTTTCTTTAATTAACTTACCAGATACATCATAGTGGTATTCCGTTTCCGGGTAATACGTAAAAGAACCATTGAAAAATATTCCGAAATGTGATCTGATGATTTTATTATCAGCGTTGTATTCATTCTTATGTTGATACCGACCGTCGACTCCAAATCTCTTATCAATAACCATCAGTTTTCCATCTTCAAAATGTGCTGTTGAAAAATATGTTGATTCACCCATATAGTATAGAGTCGTAGTAATTAAGGTATCCGAATTATACTTAAACACGGCTTGATAATCAGACCATTCAAAACGTCTAACTCGTTCTAACGTATCTTGGATAATTGTGCTATGAAGGCGTCCCTTCTGATACACCTGAAATAATGTATCATTTAATTCTTTAATTTCATAATAAGATAACAGTAGCCCATCCCCTTCGATTATAACTTTTTTTGGTTTGTTTTTTTGATCAAAAAGAATTGTTTTTGTTGCAACGGTATCATTATCAATTGAGTACATTGTTACCCATTCATTCGAGTTGTTGTATCTAAAGGAAACCGAATCTCCCACAGTCCTGTCAAACCTTTTGGTCAGACGCTGTTTTTTATCATACTCTAGAAAACCAATGAGAGTATCTCTGCCATTAAAATAAGTGACTATTTTTTCTTTGACACCGTTTGGTATGGCTGATTGACCATTCATCCATACTGTGGACTGAGCATTCATACCAAAGCACTCTTTAGGAAAGTAGGGATATTCAGGTAAAGAATTCGGGTATTCAAGCTGACCAAACAGAAGAAAAGAACAGAAACAACTATATAGTATTATTGTAATCTTCATTGAATATAACTTATCTATATCAGCACCCGCCTTCTTCAGCCAATAAACGTAAGGCCAAAGCCGATATCAATTGAGTACAATCATTTAGTATCAAAAGGTGCATTCCTAATTTACGATTTATACACAGTATCCCCTCGATTTTTTGATCATTTCGGGGAATAATGCATCGAACGTTCAGATGAATTGCCGTGAACCATCAAATATGTCCGACAAAATGGATGCAATTCACCAGGAATCGATCAGACACCAAACGAAGATTATGAATCCTAAGACGAAACGTGGGTAGGGGGAGATTGATTCGGTAAGTTCTATTCTTCGCCCGAAGTTTTTTTGTTTTTATATAGGTTTGGATCTATGCCCGCTTCCACCATGCGCACGTAGAGGTCTTGCACATGCTCGCGCGCCCATTTGTACTTTCGTAAAAATTTCAGACTTACTTTGATGCTCGGGTTGTGCTTGAAACACATGATATTTACCTCATTTGCCAAGTACTCCCAACCGTAATTCCCCACCAGGCTTTCCAGAATATCTTTCAGCTTTACGCCATGGAGCGGATGATCTAGCTGTTCTTGAGTAGCTTGTCTTTTTACTTTTTTATCGAAGGTTTTCTCTCCGTCTGTACCCTTTTTTACTTGATTTTCTTCGGATTCCATGATTCACGTATTATTTTCAGCCTTCCGCTTAATATATGCTTTTACAGTTATCAAGATTCAGTTCTTGTTCTTTCTTTCATGAAACAATAATTAAAAGATAATAATGTCTTCTGCTCTTGTGTATTGCATTTTGCGGCGATGCTTTCGTGCCTACCTCCCGAAGATAAGAAAAAGCGACGATGCTCTTGATAAGTCGAACTGTGAAGGCGGGTTCTTTTGCGGCTTGATCAATCATTGCACTACCGGGAAGCAGCACCGAAGGTACACTCGCTGCTAAGTATCTTACTTTTTTCAGTAGCTAAAAAAGTAAGCAAAAAGAGCCCTTGCGCCAGGAGAATAATCTTACCCTTCAAGACCACCTGACTTAAAATTGAAGAACTCACTTCGCCTCGCTTTCGCAAAGCTTCAGCGGAGCAAAGTTCAAACAGCTCCAATTTTTGAAGTCACTTAGGTCGAAGGGTCCCAAGATCAGTTCTACAATGCGCGATTTCAGTGCGTCACAACTTGTTGTTTTGGCGAAGTCCCAAAGCAGGTGTTTTCAGCAGCTAGTTTGGGGAATGGTTAACTCTGCTTTGCTTTACAAACTCTGGGTGTTCGGCAGCTTTTCATTAACGATAACTTACCTTTACCGTGCACAAATGCTCACTACCCCGCGAAAATAGCAATTTCTAAATGCACGTTTATTTTTTCAATTGAACCTTCAACTCTTACTGCTTCCTTTTTATTCGGAGTGTTCTTTCGTCTGATTTAGACAGTTTTCTGTCGCTGCCGTATTTGTCGATACTCTTCTGCAATTTTGCGATGAATTGTGTTGGAAGAATTACGTCTGTACTTAAGGCATTTCTGCCCGGATTTAGGTACTTCTCCATGCCAGAGGTGAGGTGAAGGATAGCAAACATCCGATCGGGATATTTGTGTCGAACCATCGTTAATGCATCGCGGACTTCTTGTTCTTTGGCGCTGCGTTCAATTTCACCCTCCGATGTTTTTCTGGGGTTCGCTGGTTGATTTACGCGCGTTTCAAACTCTTCCGAGAGAATGGAGTCTACGCTTTCCTCTGGTAAATCTAGGCCGTATTGAAGCTCATCGACAATGGCAGTGTGAATATCTGAATCCATGTCTGGAATCTTGGTCTCCTTGGTGGGTTCAAGTTGACCACGATCAATGGTTTTGCCTTTTAAAATGAGGTAATCGGCAACAAGCGGCGCATCCATGTTTGCGTCCACATCGAAGTAAGAAGAAAGAAACCGAGTATTCTGTTTGGGCGGGCCCTTGTATCCTTTGGCAAGAGAACCGCCATAACTCAAGTTCCAATTTTCTGCCTTTACGGCGCTTTCCTCAATTTTCTTTCCATCGGTTTCTTTGTTGAAGTTTGAAACCGCGGCTTTTTCAATGGCGCCCTTTCTTTTCGGCCATTCTGCGGTAAGTGCCGTATCCACGGAATCTTTCACCTTGAGCCAACGCTGTCTCCAAAGGTCTACGCCATCCGTTGCAACATCTTCGGAATCGATATCTGGAATATGTTTCTTCTTCAAACTGGCGGCAAATTGTTCAATTTCCGTCTTCAGTTTGGTCATTTGAATCGTGTAAGATTTTTTAATGGCACTCACCTTCGCACGTGAGGTAAGATCTCTCATTTCGGCTTTAAATTCCTTGGCAAGAACCTTTCCTTTTCCCTGGTATGCAACCATGGTTTCTCTTGGTTCATCCAAAAAGGTTTCAGCTTCATGATCCTCTTGCGCTGCATTCAGTTCCCTTTCGGCTACCAATATAACATCGTGAAGGTTGTGCATTGCTTCGCGATATTCTTGCATAAAGGGTACATCATCTGGTCGGGCATCTGCCGGGTCAACAACTCGAATCCCATTGTTTTCCTCACCCACTGCATTTGGTTCTATATCTCTATTCGTTTCGTGCTTGCTAAACGATTCTCTTTGCACCAATGCGTTCGAGCCATTTTGCTTTGTTTGGGTAGCAAATGTATTTTCTTTCTTTTGAATGAAAGGCGACGCTTGGGTAGCATGCTTAAATCGTACGTCTCGTAATTGTGTCGCTTGATTCCCAACGCTTGTAATTTCTTGCTGCCGTTGTTGCGCAATGGATTCAGGTCGATTGTTTTCAATTTGAAACGTAGAAAGATGCTGCGATTGATTTTGAGCCCGATCGATAGATGCCGATTGACTGTTTTGCTCTTGCGCTGCATGTGCACGAGTGTTCATGTGTCCTTTTTCAGTTGGGTTAAATGCTCTGCCTTTCAATGATGTGATCGCTAAAGCATAGTTCAAGATACAGATTTTTCACCTTTGTCGTCGCGTCGGATTCCATTTTAGGTAATTGTTGCTGTTTTTCAATCGCAGTTATCAGCATTTCTTGAACCAAAACGCATTTCTAATTTTGATATTAGATACAAGACTACAAGACTACAAGACAAAAGATTGTAAGACTTGTTCATCCGATGAGAACTTGTCTTCAGTCTACGATTCTAGCCTTTAAATGTCTAGTGTCTAGTGTCTAATGTCTAATGTCTGTTTGTCTTCTGTCTAAGAATAGATTTTCCACCAGGAATATTAATTACGAAGCATCTGCCTGCATGCTTTCTGAGGTATCGTTATCTGCGCGCTCTTAGTAAAAGATCAATTGATATTCCAATTAAGCTAAAATGAAAAAGAGCCATTGGAATTGCAGCACCAGGGTAATGTTTCATTTTAAATATCAGCAAAATAAAAAAGGAGATCAGACAAAACCATTGGATCAAATTCATTTTTTGATTTTTGGGTTTCCCTTTTAGCCAGTCAAACAATTCAAACACTATTAACAATCCCGTAGCCGCTAAAATTATCAAGGGAAATACGGTCAAACCTTCCAAATTATACTTAATGAGTGACGTAAATGTGAGGTACAAGACAATGATCACTAAAAGCAAATGTGACTTGCGATTAACAGTCCTGCTCAAGAAGTGTTTTAATGAATAGGTAAGTACAACAACGGCGCTGCTGATGGCATAAATTTCATTTCCATTTACAAACCAATGCTGAATGCAAAAATACCAGACTATTGCGTACGATAAAACGCCAATTCCTAGTAGAATATTTAAAGTTCGATTCATTGCATTGTGGTGTGTAACCTTCGGCTGTGTTTATGACGGCTTATTAACCTTGGTTGTTTTTCGAAGATACGAATAGTGTTGTTATTCATTTTTGATTATTCGCAGCCGTTACGCGCATTGAGTGCAGGTGGTTTTATGTGAATTTCTCGATTAATTTATTTAGCGGTTGAATGAGAGCTTGTCCTTGAGGAGGGTGTATTTTGGATAGTCCATATTTTGCCATTTTTATAGCCTCAACTCTTTTATCATAATAACCCAGGATTTGACTTATCATCCATGCGCTTCTTGCATCGGGTGGAAGTTCAAATTCAACATGCTTTGAGTATAGTTCCTTGCTGTCAAGATCTGACGGGTCCATTGATATCCATGGTTCTCCATTTTGATCGAATTGCTTGAAAAATGCTTGCCCGTCTGTTTGGAGTGTGTTCCAAATATGATCCAACAATGGAGAACACGAATCTAATTCTGTAGGGTATTTCCAATCCGTTTTTCCTTCTTTATCTTTTAGTCTTCGCCTGAAATCAAGTTGACTTGTTTTCAGACTTTTTGTTTCATAAAGTTCGTCTGAAAGATCTGTGATGAATGAATAGTGAACTCCAACTTCAAGGTAAAAACTGCCGCCGTATTTATTAGGGATGATACTAAGGACGCATATAAGCGGAGATTCATCTTTGTAGAAATTGAATCCCGAACCTTTCCACCCTTCATTTCTCAGCTGCGGAGCAAAATAACGCTTGATGGCAACCTTGAACTCTTTGGAGCTTATCGGTGGTAAAGATTCTTGCCTTTTCTTATCCATTTTTCGGCTTCGTTTTAATGTGTCGCATGTGCATTCTTCTCGGGGGCAATATAGTACTCCTTTTCAGTTTCGTCAAAGTGATTCTTTCCCAACGGTAAACGACTCTACAATTAGTTCATTAGACAACTCATTTAAAAGCAATTCCATCGTTTGTTTTATGACCTTGCCTTTGACATCTCTTTCTAACACAAAAACAGATATAGACAGATCTAACTTTGGAAAATAAAATACTTGTGAACCCCAAAAGCCTCCGTGTCCGTAGCGTGTTAGCCCATTGGTTTTGCCAAGAGACAGTCCAAGACCATAGTTGTTATTTTTTCCATCTTCCGTTTTTATTTCTGTTGAGAGTAATTTTAAAACGGCGCTATCTTCGATGATTTTATGGGTGAACAAATTATAGGAGAATTGTGCTAATTCTTTTGTGGTTGTTGCAATACCGCCACCTCCATAAAGGTCAAAAGAAATGTCCATATTATGCGAGTCCCAACTTCTTTCGCTCCAATATTGATGAACTAGGTCTTTTGCAGTAATCGGCTTGTCTTCCAATGTCGGAAACCACGTATTTTTAAAATGGAACTCGTCATATTTTAGCAAAACGCTGATAGCCTCATAAAAAGGTTTTTGAGTAACCTGTTCTATAATTTCAGTGCACAAAAGATAATTTGCATCGGAGTAGTTGAAAATGGCTTGTGGTTCACCCAAAGGATCACCAACTTTTGTTGTCAATATTAGTTGCTCATCTCGAGTCCAACGGTGTTTTGGATTGTCATCAATCCAATTCAGGTATGCTTCGTTTGCATAATCTTGAATTCCGCTCGTGTGCGAAAGCAAGTGTTTTATCGTAATGCGATCTAAGTTATATCCATCCTTTTCAAATAGTTCGGATGTTTTTTGAGTTAAATGACTACCAATAGTATCATCAATAGATAGTTTTCCTTGTTCGTGCAGTCTGAGAATGGATGCCGAAATGTATGTTTTTATGCTACTCGCAATCAGAGCGGGTTGGTCTGCGAATAATTCGGTTTTATTTTCTTTATCGGAATAACCAGAGCTTCCACTCCAAGAGATGCCATTTTTTGGGGATTCAATATGCACCATTATTCCTATCGATTCAGGATTTTCGCGGTAAATTGAATCTACGATAGATTGAAAATTCCGAGATTCTTTATCAGTAGATGCTGCCTGAGAATTTTCTTCAGTGTCCTTACAGCCTACGAGCATAAGTCCAATTAAGAGCAGGGATAGTAGTTTGCTGTTTACTTTTATCATGGCTGAGTAATTAACGGTAGTTCCGGTCTTAAATCTAATGATTGGTAATGGTTTGAGGTTAAATCCCTTTCTAATTGGCTTTAGGTTTTGTCATAAGCTTTAATTGATTCTTTTGATTTAATCTAGATCTGTACCGTTTCATCTTTCTATGAAGTTTGCTTCTTTCTTTCAAGCTTGCTTCTCCCAGTTCAAAATATGCCTTAAAGTATTTTATTAGAGTCTTTTTATCCTTTGAATGTGACTTGTTCCACTTACTATTGCGATTATCTATTTGGATCCTAAGATCACTTTCTCTTAAAATTCCGTTAGAAAGGAAGTATTCGTAGAGTTCTATTGTTGGGTAAGAATTGTTTAATATGGCACCCAAATAATAGTACCGGGTAGTTCTGTCATGTCGATCACTACTCAAGGAATCAAGGCATTCGTAATTTGAAAAGAAATAATCATACGTGCACGGAACATTGTATTTTATTGATTTAACCACAACATCCCGTACTTGAGATATGTTTTCATAACTCGGAATCGAGTTGCTCTTCGCATTATCGTGTATTTTATGAAACAATGACCGGGATCCCAAGCTATCAATGAACATGGTTATAGAGTCTATAGACTCTGATTCTCTTGATTGTTTGGTAAGATGGTACAGAGAACACAAATTATCCAATCTGTCTTTGGATGACCACACGCGATATTCATTAAGTAATGAAAGGACTTTATGGCTCTTAATCATTTCGGCAAAATCATAAGGAATGATTTTCGATTTTCGAATTTCTGTATAAATCCCAAAAGTAATGGGATGTTCTTCTATGTACTCTATTGAACAATGAAAGTCAGCTCCAGTTTTTAAACAACTATCTAGTAGGTGCAGATTTTCGTCATAAATTAGATTTATTATCCCTTTGCAAGAACAATCCTGAATAGTATTTGAATGCTCGATTTTAAGTACATGCTTATTATCCTTAACCCCCATTTTATCTCCTCTATCATATTCATAACGAACCTGTGCCTGCGGCACAAGTGAGGAGGATGACAGCTGTAATATGATTATGATCGTCTTCAAGAATATTGATTATAACGGGATCGGGCTACGAAACGTGCGGCTCGCTACCCAAGTTGTTCTTTCGAAGTTAAGAATAGATTTTAAAACCAAAAACGATTTCCCGAAGCAAAATTGCGCATGGTTTGTAGGACGTGTTAGCTACCTTATTTTCCTATAAGTCCATCCCATACCTTTTGGTGAATTTTACTACGCTCATCAAATTTTTCAAGTTCATTTTTTGCGGCTTCAAAATTTGAACACAGTTGATTGCATAAACGAGCGGTTAAACACGACATAAGGGTCAAGTTTGTTCCAAGTTCATCTTCAACACTCTTGTTTATTTTATACATAGTATTGTATTGTCTGTCAGAAATATGTTCGTTATGAATATGATTTGAGTAAAGTTTCCACATTGCGTAAAAATTAAGTTTAGTCAACCCGGATCTATCCATCAAATCGTCAGTTTTTAAGAGTTTTGCGAATGGTGGGTTCATATATCTCTTCCGCTCCTTTTCGGTCAAACCGCTCACTATAGTGTTGTTGCACATGTGAGATTGTGCTTGCTTCAGTTCTTTTAGTATTTTTTCTTTCATTTTTTTACCATATTCGCCCTTCGCATCATATTTCGACTGCTGGGTCAAACCATGGATTTTATAGATGTCGTACCTGAAGTTAAGCTCGTTTTCATCAATTTTTTCATAGAATAAATAAAAAGACATAGCAAAGGCTTCAATTTGCATACGTGATATTGAAAAGACGCTGAATATATCAACTATTCTTGTCTCGATGTTTAATATTTTAGATGCGTTTCCTCTTGCGAGATTAATCATACTTTGATTGCCTATTCCAAACCGGAAATACTTCCCTTCGAGTTCTGTCTGATGATATTTGAGTTTCGCATCATTGTCCTTTAAAGATTGAACCAACCTAAACATATTATCGTTTAATAATTCGAGTATTGCGATTTTTATAGAATTAGAATTCTTTTCTCTTGAAGCTAATACTTCTAAGTACACTTCTTTATTCTCTAAATTATTAAAGTCCATAGTGGTTGGTGTTACAATGGTAGCTAACGTTCGGCAGCTACGCAACGTGCGGCTCGCTACCAAGGTTGTTTTCTCGAAGGTAAGAATAGATTTGTTAACACAAAAGTGATCTCTCGAAGTCATTTCCCGCATGGAGTGTAGGTGCGGTTATGTGTATAAGGCTCTGTTCATTATAAATTTCATTCAGTGACATTACCTTGCTACCAACGATCAATTCGGTTGCCATATTCTTGATAACAACAGGGATATTAGGACCGAGGTTATAAACTTCTTTCATTCGATCATTTAAATCGGAAAGTTCAAATTTTGAAGAGCTGTGAGCCGCATCATTTCTAACGTTTCGAAGGGCATTTAAACTATCAGCTAAATTTTTATTTATCAGCCTAAAGGCGTACGCTGAATTTATTTTAGAAAAAAATGAACCATTGATAATTTTTCTTTTTTGATCTCTTGAGAGTTCATCTGGAATTACAGCCTCTAAAAGTTCGGTTAGAAAATCTTCTGCATGCGCTGTAGCAATAAGTATGGCGCCTCTGCCTGACTCTTCCAGAATTTTCTCGAATAATTCATCAAATAACGATTTAATTTTTGGATGTTCAAAAATTTTCATTGCGGAAATGCTCTATTGTAATTTTCATTAACCATAACTTATTTATATCCGCACTTCCTTCCCTAACCCAATCAAGGCAAGATCAAAGCTGATAATTACCATTTACAATTAGTTGCTGTCGTAAGCGCACCTTCAATGTACAAATAATACACACTTATTCCCATCTCCTACCCCAAAAAACATTTCAAGAATTCATCCCCTCATACTTTACCTTCCGCTGCTTCAAATACATCCCAAACACCTGCGAAAGCGTATCTCCATACTTCGCAATTCCATCAACGCGATCCTCAGAAATAAGCACCTTCGCCGCAGCGCCTGCGCAATAAATGGCATTGGATACGCCATGCGACGACAAAGGATCAAAGGAGATTGCTGCATCGCCAATAGCGAGCCAATTGGAACCGGTAATTTGAGCGGCTCGAGAAGAATTGGCATTGCCACCAAAAACTTTTCGGTCAATAGCATCGTCGGAAAGGAAGTCTTGGAGGATTTTCGTGTGGGCAAGCAGGCTTTTCCAATTCGAATAATCTTTGAGGTCGGGAAGCAAAGGACTTCCTTTTTGCGTGTAGAGCGTCATGGCAGTGGTGTCATCATTTAAAGGCGAAACAATGCCCCATCCGTGTTCGAAAGATTCCACAAAAACAGGATGAATCAATTTGGGATGTTTGAAGTAGGGGAGATGGCAACTCAAGGCAATTTGATCGTCAAACGATTCGCTGAGAATGCCCATTTGCTTAATCATTGCGCGGTTTCTTCCCGTAGCGTCTACCAGAATTTTTCCCTGAAGCGTTTGCTGCTCCGATTCCGATGCTATGCTGAGTGTTACGCTGTCGTTGGTGCGCTCCAGTTCCGTGAGCTTGTTAAATGACACGACATGATCCGAAACCTCCGATTGCAAATCTTGCAGTAATTGCTTTTTGTCCAACTTCAGGCCATACTTGTAAGGGTTGTGATGGAAGAAAGTATCCGTTTGGAGCACCTCCGAATGCCACAGCGAATGATAGCCAAAAGTCTTACTGGAGCTCTTCGAAAAAAGCTCCAGTAAGTTCAATGATTCCAATAGTACCAGTGTTGAAGGCGGCAATGTTTCTGGCAATTCGAGTGTTTTTCGTTGTTCCACTCGCTGCAAAACGACATGATCGATCTGCTGTTCCTTCAACAATTTCGAAAGAACCAATCCAGAAATTCCGCTGCCAACAATGATAACGTCGGTGGTACTATGCGTCATTTTTTTGCTCATTTCCGTTCTATTGGAAAACGAGGAAGAAACTAGAGGCTCCTTGATATCCTCCCCACAAATCGGAATACTTGGTCTTGATTTCGACTTTTTTACCGACAAATTGCTTGAATTTCTCTGTAAGATCTACCGGCTCTTTTGGAATGATGCGCCCCGAATTTCCAAGACTGTAATCGAATTCAAATACCACGGTTCCGTTCACGGAAATCGTTACCTGATCGTCTACGTAGGTTGTTCCAGTTCCGTCTGGCTCACCGCTCAGAATCACCAATTTCCCTTCTGGAATGAGGACATTTTTTACCGTTCTTTCGTAAAATGCTGCTCGTTTTGGTGCCGGCTCACTCGGATATTCTCTTCCAAGCAATACTGGGTGACTGTTCGCTACATCTCTTCCCTTGAACGAAACGTACACCGTTTCCGGATATCCGTCCAGGTTGAGTTTACGTGCAGCAACCGATCCAATTTGATCCCATTGATACACCATATTGATCAGTCCGTTCATGTAGCCTCCTTCCGCGTGATATCCAACATAACCAGTATCGGTCGTTTGAAGCCAAGGCTGTCGACTCGCGTAAATATTACGCTTGGTATCTGGCAAGGTATTCCCATCCTTGATGCGCATGTAACTTTCGTTGGTCAAAACGTCAATTGGAAGGTTCGCTGCCCACCATGACGGTACTGGATATTGACTATCAATCCAAACGGCCTGACAACTTCCCGCATCCGATTGCCACGGAATTCCCATCCATTTGGTCAAATCTCCAGGCGTTGTTTGCCATAGCCAGTATTCTTCGTTCTTCTCATCCATCGACTTGCGCACATCTTCTTGCGTCATCAAGAATCCGAAATCGTTGAAGAAAATTTCGTCTTGCTTTTCTTTGCTTGCTGCGTTGATACGCACTTCTCGTAATCCAAAAAGATCGTATTTCTGACTGCCGTTTACAGAAGGGTACGCCAAATCGTTGGTACGATACATTTGATTGTGACGCATTGGCCAGGTCAACTCCACTCCAGGGTGGAATCCTCCTCCATACAAAGTTTCGAGTACGGCACGCGTCATTAATAGCGGTGCCTTTTTCGGATCTTTCGCTGCCTCTACAAAATCGCTCTGATAGTATTCGCCCAGTGCAATCATGTCTTTTGGCGCTGCTTTTGAAAGCGCTTCCGGTGTTTTAAATTCCCCTTTGCTCCAACGCTCCATTTGATCGTACAGCATTGGCGGAATGGCAAACCATTGTGCCGGACTTCCCGGATAATTCACACCATCGCCCACGTAATATGGAAGTTTCGACGGAAGTGGAGGAATGCCCAAAGCATCAAACGAAGTCACATCTTTCGCCGGAATAATTCCTTCGTTGATGTAGTCGTAGCGTGGATTTCGGAACAATTCAAAAATGGCTTTGCGTACCTTTTGACTGTCTTCACCGGGTGTGTAGAGGTAATGGAAGGTTTTGTTGGCGATCATTTGGTCGATCACTTCTTTGAACGATGGTGCCAGGAAATCGCTGAGGTTTACCCACTGCATTTGATAGTATTTGAAGAACAATGGAAGCACCATGCTCAAACAAGATTCATCGTCTGTTTTCACATCTCCTGGAGCAGCTCCCGTCACAAGATCAAACAAAGACGAAATTGGGTTGATTTGCGGAGCGTAATCTGGCGGTGCACTGGCAATCCAAGCGGCAGCTTCTGGCCCGTCCAAAACAATGGTTTCGCCACCACTTTTTGGGGTGATTTTTGCGGTCACTCGTCCGTCACAAATATCGTCGTACCAATTCGAGTTGTCGGCGAAATCCGTGTTTAGATCTGATGGATTTAAGGATGCAGAAACTCCATCGCCACTGTAAAAAATGAGTGATCCGTTGGTTTCTGGATTGTTTCCGTCTTCATCGTATTCAATGGTGCCCAACTTCACCGATTTGGATGTGGTGCGTAATTTATTGGCGATGTTACTGATTTCACCTTTGCGCGGAAATGGAAAGAGTCCTTCGAGTTCCATTCGGTTGTTCGCCAATGAGACAGAACCAAAATTAGGACCGTTGATGAGCTCTTTTCTTGAGTTTGGAATGCCTTTTTCATCAACTCCTTCGCTTGGAATGTTTGGATTTCGCGAGCTTGCGCTAATTCCAGGCGCAATGCGTTCCTCGTAGAATTTCTTACTCAAGTTTTTGTTGTTCCCGTTCAAATCAACGGATAGGTCCAAACTGTTGTTGAAATCGTACCAAAACGGTTTCTTGTTGGCAACCTCCACAAACCACTCGATGTCGTAATCGCTTGGGCTAATTTTTTCCGTAGGACGACCTTGATCATCACATTGGTAGATGTAGAATCGCTGTGCTTGTTTTTTCAAGGCTCCCATGGCTGTATGCGGCACAATGGTAGCATCGAACAAGTTTGCCCAGGGAACTTCAGGACTAAATACAACATCTTCTTTTGTTGCAGGTCCATTTCCCATGCGTGCGATCCCAATAGAAGGATAAATCCGAAAGGATGGTTTTTTTTGATCTTTCATTTCAGTGAATTTTAGTGTTTATAAAACCCACCTCAATAGAGAAATGACAGAATTTGCCCGAGCCAAAAGATATTGGCTTAAGTCATTTTCCAGTGAAGTGGAATGACAAGGTACAAATTAGTGGGCTTCACACGACCAATTTGGACATTTTAGGTAAATGTTGAGAGAGGATCGTAATTATTACCCTATAAAACCACTAGACTAAATAGGTTTTTGTTTTCACTTGTCTTAATATTGCAAAAAAAAGAAGCGAGATGGAAGCGTTTGCAGAGTTGTTGAAGGAGCCGTGGCCTTGGTATGTAGCCGGGCCGATGATTACCCTAATTATGTTGGTAATGATCTATTGGGGGAAGTCCTTTGGGATATCTTCTACCATGCGTACAATGTGTGCGGCGATGGGAGGAGGAAAGGTGTCTGAGTTTTTCAATTTTGAGTGGAAACGCGATGTTTGGAATTTGGTGTTTGTAGCCGGAGCAATTGCCGGAGGTTTTTTGGTGTCTACTTTTATGACCGATCACGAAACGATTGATTTGTCGAAAAATACCGTCCACGATTTGCAAGAATTAGGTGTTTCTGTCGATTCAGGTTTGGTGCCCAAATCGTTATTCTCGTGGGAAAGTTTGGGAACTTCTAGCGGATTGATTTTTATGGTGCTCGGTGGCTTTTTGGTGGGCTTTGGAACGCGATACGCCGGAGGGTGTACTTC
The DNA here is from genome assembly GCA_043584915.1 of Fluviicola sp. Taxonomy (GTDB): domain Bacteria; phylum Bacteroidota; class Bacteroidia; order Flavobacteriales_D; family Crocinitomicaceae; genus UBA4466. The sequence continues at coordinate 194,922 of CP121319.1, read as the reverse complement.
TGGACATGCAATTACAGGCTTGAGTAATTTACAGCTTCCTTCATTAGTGGCTGTCATTGGATTTTTTATTGGCGGACTTGCCATGACGCACGTCATTTTACCGTATTTACTTTAAACGCATTCAGATGAAACTTATAAAATTCTTTATCGTTGGTTTGCTCTTTGGAATTGTACTTTCAAAAGCCGAAGTTATTTCCTGGTACCGCATTCAGGAAATGTTCCGTTTCCAGTCTTTTCATATGTACGGAGTAATTGGATCGGCAGTTGTTCTTGGAGTGATCGCCGTGCAAATTATCAAGCGAATGAAACTCAAGGACAGCACAGGAAACCCTTATTTTTTCCCCACGAAGAAAAAGACATTTTTCCGCTACATTCTCGGTGGAACAATCTTCGGATTGGGATGGGTGTTGACAGGAAGTTGTCCCGGTCCTATGTACACCTTGTTGGGGTATGGCTATTTGAGTTTTGTGGTGGTGATTTTGAGCGCCCTCATGGGAACATTTGTGTACGGATTGATTCGGAAATATTTGCCGCATTAAGTAGTGGGGGTGAAGGCTTCCAATTGTGGTGCACTGAGGTGAATTTAGCGAATTGATCGTCCAACCAAATTGGGAGAAAGATATGGAAGGACGAAGCAAGTGTAATGAGAATCAAGGTCAAAAGTTGGAAGAAATTATCAGTTGGTAATTTACTGTAGTTCGTTTGGCTTGCACTTCGAAACTTCGGCAGGCTCAGCTCAGAGAAGGCTCAGCGACCGCCAAATCAGTTCACGTTTCGTAAACCTTTTCCCATGCGAATGCTTTGGAATCGGACAAAGATGCTTAGTCGGTTCTTGTATAGGTTGATGTGATAAATAGGACAAACGCAGCCCTGTTTGAGTTTTACGTGCTGAAGTTGCACGGAAGCAAGTTTAAAACGAGTTGGGCGGATGTGCGTGCTATTTGAACTGTCAACCTGCAAGGTTCGATAGCATCAAGCGTCTTTTTGAACACTTTTGTGGCGCCAGACAAAAGTGTTCAAAAAAAACGCTTGGAATAGAGCACCATTTTAGCAATCAATTTGGATAAAATGATCGCTTCAAAAGCAATTGGTGAATAATTTCAGTCTTTTAATACAGCTTCAGAGAAAGTCCCATATTTCGTTTTGATTCGAAGTGAATAGAGGCCATTTGGAAGTGCTGATATGTTCAATTCAATGAAGTCTGGTGCGTTATAAAACGTTTCGGATTGAACTACTTTTCCTTTTTGGTTTATTAGTTCAACAGACTGTATCGAAATTCCCTGAACGGAAATTTTATCTGCAGTAGGGTTTGGGAATACCTTCATTTTCGGAGCTGCATCTGAAGCAATTTGACTCACTGACAAAACACTCCCGTCAATGTACATTTGTTGGAACCAAATATTGATTTCCCCATCTCTCGGATCACCCCAAACCGCACTGAGTGTATCATTCTGTAATTTGATACACATAAAATCATTCCCTGCTTCTTCCAGATCGGTATTGTGTCCAACAATTTGACTCGTAATTTGAAAGTTAGGCGCAAAAGTCGAGGAGTCCTTGTCACGGTATGCCGCCCAAATTTGAGCAGATGCCTGATAGGTGCTATCTCCACCATTTCTCCGATCACGCCAACTTACCACCAGGTCGCCGTCATCGTCAAAATCGCCCCAAATCATGTCTTGCATGCGATTGTTTGAAATGGGGTCATCGTTAAGGCGAATAGGAGTTGTCCAGGTGTCGCCTGCATCTAGTGTTTCGGTAAGGTAAACATCCAAATCACCAGTTTGAGCACTCAGGTACAAATACGCCAAATGGTCAGGATTTGCGGGATTGCTGAAGATGGGCGCACCTTTTTTTGCTAACGGGAAATCACTCAAATTAGCTGGTGGATTGTTCGTAAGGATGGTTTTATGTGAAAAGCTGTTTGCGGCATCTTCAGATAAGGCCAAGAAAGATTGCGTATAAAGACTTTGCGTTGGTACATAAGATGGATACGAAGCGTAAAGAGTGCCATCGCTTGCTACCGTTGGAACACACAGAGGTAAAGGATTTAAACTTCCGGCAAGCCAATCGGTGGTATCTGCATAACGTGTGGTGAAGGAATTACCATTGTCTGTGGAAACGGAAATATAAGGATTGAACGGGGCGTTGGTTCGATTTAAATTGAAGGAGGCCACATAAATATTCCCGTTTGTGGTTCCGCTAGACTTGTCAATGACCATCCAAGGTCGGTCGATAGGCCATTTGGTTCCGTCAAAATTGGTGTTGATCACTTCCTGTGGTGTGCTCCACGAGTTTCCATTGTCTGAAGATTGACAAATATAAACGCCGCCAGTTACTGGTGGGGTAGTACCCGTGAAATCAATGTAGGAAATGTAAATGTCCCCATTGGTGTTGAAATCAACGCAAGGGTCTGCCGATGAATAACCAGAAACAGTATGCGGAAGTTCTGTCACAGTACTCCAGGTCAATCCGCCATCGAAACTACTTTTTGTTTTGATTTGAAATTTGTTGGCAAAATCAACCCAGCCCATCCAGGCGACTACTAAATGTTGCGAATTACTCGGGTTCACAGCAATGTAAGGCTCACCGTCGAAAACAATTCCATTAGAAAGGTTGGTGTTTTGAGCAAAAACAGCTGAAGCGGCAAATATGGAAAGAAAGAGGATCCAGGTTTTCATAGCTGAAGGTTCTTTTCGTTAGATAGTTCCAAACATAAGTCGAAGATACTGAAATTCAAAAAAATGCAGAGCACTTGAGTTTACCGCATGAAAAGAATGCAACCTTTTCTCATCGTCGGAGGTCTTTGTATAAAACAACCACCACGATGAAGGTACTTCTATCTCTGATTTTCTTTGCAATTGCACAATGGAGTTTTTCACAAACCATTGATATCACATCGCTATCCTCAGATTCTTTGTGTAATAAGGGATTTTTCCAAATCAATTACCAGGCAACAGGACAGTTCAATCCCGGAAATGTTTTTTACGCAGAAATTTCTGACGCCAACGGTTCATTCGCCAGTCCCATCGCAATTACCTTCACCTCGTCGGCAGCAAATGGACAAGTTGGTAATTCCATGCCGTTGAACGGCTTGCCCGCAGGAAATGGATACAGAATACGCATGGTTGCCAGCGATCCACTCACGTATGGAACGGATAATGGATTTGATTTGCCTTTAATTTATCCAGATGTTAACGTCGATGTACAACCCAATCAAATACTGGCAACAACCACTGTTCCTGGAACACAGTTTCAATGGTTGGAATGCTCGCACACTCCCCTTACTGGAGAAACAAATGCGCTATTCACCAATGGAGCTGCAGGAACTGAATATGCGATTGAAGTCACGCAGTTGGGTTGTGTCGATACCTCTTCGTGTGAAGTGTTTTTAGCATCAAACTCGTTGCTTGAAACGACAAACCGTATCAGCATTGGACCAAATCCAACGAATGGGTTCATTTCCATTGATTTTCAAGAAATCATTTCAAATGCAACGGTTTTCCTTTATGATGTCAATGGTCGCGTGGTACAAACATCAGGAATACAAAACGATGACACACTTACCATGAAAATTGAACAGGATTCTGGGATGTATCAATTGTGCGTGATCACGGATGCGGGACAGCGTTTTGAATACCGGATTTTAAAGGAATAAGCGTCGTTCGTTCAAAAAAAATCCCCTGCCATTTCTGACAGAGGATCAACATATCGAGAGCGTATTTTTATTCGTTGAAGTCGTACTACAATTGCTCGGCAATCATGGCAGGTCCCCAGTAAACTTCTGCGGCGAAAATTGCCCCAGCCGTGTTAATGTAGAAGACCTCCTTCCCATGGAAAGAAATTTCCTTTCCATTGTACGTAGTCGCTTCAGCTGTCCATTCAACTTCAGTACGATTGTCCAAAATCGTTTTTGTTTTCATGGTCATGTTGATTTTTCCAAAGAAGCGCAAAACGCCTTTGAAGAATACCGACAATTCTTGATGTCCCACATACGGGCGTGTTCCAACTGGATCTTCAATGTATCCGTCTTCGGTGAACAATCCCACCCATTTTTCCATATCCAAAGCACTAATGGACGCGAAATAATTTTTGATCACATTGTGAATCATGGTGGCATCTGTCGCAACTTCGTGTTTATCGTGGTTGGGACTAAAATTCTCCTCTTTCTTAATCAACAGCCCAGAAGAAGTTCCATATTGAAAGTTTGTTTTTAGGGTGAAATCATATTTGGCATCGTCGATTTCTTTGAAAATAGGATTGACAAATTTATTCGTCAAGGTCACCAAATCGTAACCGATAGAACCGAAAGATTGCGATCCGATGGTTCCTGAGGAAAGATTGTAGTGTTGGAAGAAAAAGCCTTTCAAAGCACGTTCTAACTTCGAGAAGTTATTGATGATGGAAAGGAAACTCGATTCTCTTTTGGGATTCTCCAATACTTGCACAATAGTTTTTTCCTTGAACTTCATGATTCCCATGAATTGACCGTAGATTTTACGTGCCACACCGAAAATTTCATGTGCTTGATGCGATTGCCCTCCACTAGCTCCTCGCAAAGCAACGCGCAACGGATGGTAGTCAGACAGTACCATGTGTTCCAGCAATAAAATGTGCTCTGCTAAGAAAATGAGAATTTCATAAGCCATCTTGAAATGCTTGTTGATTTCTTCAGCATCTGTCTCGGCATCTTGGAAATACGTATCGATGGCTTTCAACTCCTTAATGGCTACATTGAACCAGTATTCAGAAATTTGATGAACACGCATGAAGATTTCGTCTTCCGAATTGTAATAATCGACCTTGCTCAACTTCGCCAAATCCGGATTCCCAGAAGGCTTTAGTTTTGGCGGAGTTGTTGAAATTCCGGCAATAATACGCGGCAACCCAAAGTGTGCACGAATCTCGTTGATTTGTGTTTCCAATCCTGTTTTAACCTTCAGTGAAATTTGGAAAAAGAACTTACTAATTCTGTCGATGTCACCGGTGTATGACGGATCCAACAAGCGCAAATTGGCAATATTAGGCGAATGACGTTCTTTGTAATGTCCTCCGGGAAATGAATGCGTATAAGAACTTAGCAAGCGAACCTGGGTTTCGAGACCGCGAACCAAATCTGCCACCTTGTCCGAATCTGTTCTTCCGCCCTCCTTGATAAAACTTCCGAGCATGTGCGTGGTAAGCTCAATTGCCGCTACTCCGCAACGAATTAAGTTTTCATGCCTACTCTCGCTTTCATTGAAGAGGGTACTCAATTCCTCATAGTTGATGTACAAGTTGTACGGTACCTTTTTCATAATTAAATGATTTATGTTTACCCTCACCTACGTAGAAACCGCAAGTTTTGTTCGATTAATACGCAACTTGTTTTTTTTATCAAATACATTTAAATCATTTATGATGCGTTAATTTTCCCGTTTAATTCAAGGATTTCCCTGTCGAACAGATTATTTTTCTCTACGAATGACTCTCTTATTCCGTTGAATAATAGGCGTATTTTAACATAAATTGATTTCAAGGAAAGACCAATCTTGCATCAGAATGGGCACGATTGCGCGATGCATGGATGCCGAACTATCGTTCCAAATGCACGTTGCCATACATGGAAGATGCTGTTCCATCGAGGGTTGTAAATTCAACAACCCAAAAATAGACACCAGCACTCACTGGTTGGTTCTTCTCATTTTCGCCGTTCCAATTTATGTTCAGGTCGGATGAGGTGGCTATCGTATTTCCCCAACGATTCAGAATGGTTGTTTGCATAGACGCAATTCCTTCCGATTTCACTGGCATAAAAATGTCGTTGATATTATCATCGTTTGGAGTAAAGACATTGGGCAGCACTAGCGTATATTCCGAACTCACCGTTCCCGTTGGCGGCACAGGACCAACAGGACCTCCGCAATTAATAAGTACGACATAGAAAGAGTCTAAATACACACCTGATGGATTTGTCACTTCAACCCAATAAGTGCCAGAATCGCTTACCGTAATTTGTGGCGTTGTTTCTCCTGTAGACCAGAGATACGTTGCGCAAGGTTCGAATGCCGTGTAGGTTATGTCTTCACCATCACAAATAGTGGTGTCTGGCAAATTGTTGTTGGAAATAACAGGGTTCGGATTATTTGCATCATAGATAATGGTCAATCTTGGGTGTTTGTTCGGATCAGGATGATCGCTTGAGGCGAAAATCAGGGAACGATAAAAGGCCGGTGTGATCATCGAAAGTCGAAATCCAAAGCTATTGGCCGGATCGTTCACCATGTCTTGCATCATCGCTGTGACATTGATGTCTGTGTAATCTTGATAATCGTTTAGAGATTGTGCCAAAATTACCTCATTGGCTGCAGTTGTGGAAGGTTGCGTGTTCCAGGTAACGGTATTTTCCTCCCAAAAACTGGTGACGCGTTGAATCACTGACTCATTCGATCCGCTTGCACTGGAATGTCCATTGTCTGGCGAGTTTGGGTATCCGTACAAATCCAATCGTGCATCCAAAATAGTGGCACCAGCAGGAATCAGTGAAAAATCGAAATTAAGCAACGAGTGCCTTCTGCCAGGGTCACCAATCCAAGTCCATTCGTGCGCTAAAAATGAGGAAGAACTGCCATAGTTATTGATTTCCGTGGTTCCGAACGTACCATTTTGATTCGAAAGTTCCCAGATGTATGCATCTTCTCCACATTCGGCACCAGGTTGCAAAACGAGGGTGTCTTGTGCAAAGCCAATGGCGGGCAAAACGACCAACGCCATAAAGGCAAGTAAGGATTTTGGCAATTCGTAGTAAGTCATGCTTTGTTAGCGGTTATGAGCTTGTACAGTTTTTACGCAATAAAAAATACAATAATTATTCTTTCAATAGACGTAAAATAGGACTCAATTGACGCATGAAATCAAGATAGCTCTCCCTTTCTAGTTTTTCCAGTCTTTCCATTCTCTGCACTGCACATAAGAAATCGGAGCATTGTCTTTTACCATTTCTTTCTCGATCAGGTAATCACGCCATCGCGCCGCTCGATGAATAATGTTAGCAGTATTACTGGCTTCATACGTAATCAATAACTTGTGAAACCCTAACGTCTCGTCTAGCTCCAATTCCAAAATGCGGATAAGTGCATATACCTCGTTATGCCGAACAATGCTTGAACCTGTAAAAGATCGTGTCACATTGTGTTTTAATATGGGGTAGATAACATCGAAATTGAGCGCTCCGCTTGCTTTTCGGATCTCAACACCTTGTTTGTTGAGGTAATATTCAATCCGTTCCAATTCGTTCAATTCTTTCAGGTTCGTGCGCAACGTGTCTCGGCATAATCTGGTGTCAAGACAGTCGACCAATAAGGCAAGATAATGATTGCAAATTTTCCCCCAAAATTCAGCATTCGCGGCAAATTCTTGATCGGGTAAGGCTATTATGAAGTTGGGCAATAATTCGTATGGAATGAGTTCTAGAAGGTCTTCGTAGTCTTTTTTATATAGGCCATCATCAAAGCATTTGGGATTTAAATAAGCGTTCAAGGTACTATCCATCTCATGTTTTGATTTGAAATTCTTCCAATAAGGATATTGGGGATCGCATTTTTTATCGCGGAGTTTGAATGATGTATGATGGGTTAAAATATGGTTGATTTGATCAATAATATCGCGATCCTGACTCTCGCTCTTAATCTTGTTCAGCCGCATTTCGAGGCTTGAAGAAATCGTAGCGAATTTGTTGTGATACGAGTTGTTTGCCCCAACAATACCCAATCCATCATAGCACGCAGACTTTTTAAGGTACAAGGACAGAAGTTGGTCATCACTGCTTATCATTGGCCAGTTATTCGAGTAATATATATCCAATATTCTAGTGGCGGAATGCTGCAAATTTTCAAAAGGTTCACCAAACAATACCTCAATTTCGAAAGCAGTGATAGCGTAGGGATTGAATGAAGCAATAAGCTGATTTTCGATGATTCTACGCTGTTTTAACGTCATTTGATGCTTCAATAGCTCTGTCCATTTTATTTGCTGTGAAGTCAAATTGGCCTCCAGGTTTTCTGCAACGAGATAATTATTGATGTTGCGAATCTCTTTGAGGAACTTCTCCCAGAAGATTGGAATTGCGTTACGATTGTAACGTGGACCTTTCAAATAATTAAATTCTGCTTCCCAATTTGATGTTACTAATTTTCTGTAAGCATCAGCGGCAATGATATCCAACGGATCGTTCATATTATTTAAAAGAATGTCAAGCTCACTGATGGCTTCCTTGTTCAGTCCAGGAGCTTCGAAATAACCGGTGGAATCATTCCAAACAAAAGCATCGTAATGTTGTACCCAAAAACCATATTGATTGAACAATGCGACATTGTGAAAATCGTAGTAGAAGTTGTTTTGGTATTCATTTCTAGCATCTTTGACTTCAATATCAGCTCCTATAAGCGTGCAGATATAAGACTTTATTCGATCTTGACTGAAAAAGCTAATCCGTCGAGAGAATCCGTATTGCCACAATTCCAAGAAAACCTTTGGGTCGTGTGATTGTATTAAACTGTCCACACGCGATTGAAAAATTGTATCTAAATCTAAGTACTGAAGTTGCTTTTGATGCGAAGAGATCTCATTATCCAGCAAAGTTTTGTATCGATACGCAATGTCTCGTTTTTCAAAAGGAGTAATGTACCAGCATTGACAATTTTCGTCATAAACCAACGAATCTAATTTCTCGACAAAATAAGTATGACAATCTTTCTCTTTGCCTCGGATTAATGCATTTGCTAAAGAATCATCAAAGGAACAAAGCGACCAAAGATGGTATTGCGCCAATGAAGCCTCAGTGCTTTCGTGTTCGTGGTTTCCGAAATGATACGTGATTTTCTTTTTGCTTCCAGAAAGCTCTACCAGTCGCTCTAAAGCTTGACGCTCTCCCGCTTGAGCCCGGTTAGATGCATCCCTAATTTCGCCTGCTTGACTGATGGAATAATTTGCTTGAAGAAAAAAAAATAGAACAAGAGGAAATAATAGAATCGGCCGCATGAGCCTGAATTTATTGAAAGAATTAAGAATTTCCTAGTGCATACCGTTGTAGGACATTAGTCGAAAGATTCGCTCACGTAGTCCCAATCCTTGATTGCTTCGAAACGCGCTTGCGCTTCTTTGTTGGTTGGATGTTGGAGTAAAGAGGCCACCTCAACCGTCGGAACAAGATCGTTCAATAAATCCTCGCGAAGGAAGATGAAGTTGAATCCCAATTCGTTTGATCCCACCAATCGATAGCCTTTGTGCTCGGCCAATTTCGTCATTGCGATAGGGGAGGCACCGTGATAATGTGGATGTTTGCCAGGATAGAAATAATCGGGATCGTAGGGAACAATAATGTCGTTCAAACCAAACTCATTGTGCGTTTCAATGACTACTACTTCTGGTTGCACGCAGTCAATCGCTTTCCACACCCAATAATCGTTTCCATCGATGTCGATGGACATAAAACCGACAGTGCCTTGCAAGCCTCCTTTTGTGATAAGCGCGTTGATGTTCTCAGCGGTTATCATCGCCTCCAGGAAGACTGGAGCGTTTACTTTGGGGTTTCCGTGCTTCTTATAGAAATGCTGTCCACGTTCGATGGCCTTCGGGTTTCCGTCCAAAAACAACCCCGTAAAATCGTGATGAAAGTGCAAATTGGCTGCATTACTATTGATGCCGTCGTCAGCTCCAAATTCAATGAATGTCTTGTTTTCCGTCTTTAGCAAAGCGAATAGGTACAAGATTAACCCGTCTTCTTCGAATTGGGAAAAGTTCTGGAATCCGTTCTCTGAAATAGGTGAAAGTTTGCCTTCAGATGCTTCACGCTGAATGCGCTCCACGAACAATTGCTGGTCTTCACGCTTGCCTTGCGAGAGCCGTTCACGTACTTTGTAGTACTTCAGGTATTTCTTTAGATAATGCTTCACACCAAAATGGAGAGGCGCAAAGATAGCCAATTATTCATGCCTATGAAACCTTGTCGCAGAACTGCGCTTACTTCGGGCTACTTGAGAAATTTTCAGCCGCCTGAACTGCATTGTAAACGTTGGCTATTCCACCAGTAACGCACAAATCAGAAAGGGTAACCATTTGCTCAGGATCACCTGGAAGTGGCATTTCACGGTCCGTTTTTTGCGCGGAAGAAAGTATGATTTCTCGTACTTCGAACATTGTCAACTCCGGATAATACGATTTTATCAGCGCTGCCACTCCAGCAACCATTGGTCCGGCCATCGAAGTTCCATCGTATAAATCGTATTCATTATCAGGAATGGTTGAGTAAATGTCATGCCCTGGCGCGAAAACGTCCACCATTTGATCTCCGTAATTCGAAAAGTCAGCAGCAATTCCATCGCGTTTGATTTCGCCCTTCTTCACTTTTCCTTTTTTGTGTCGGGTAGATGCGCCTACTTCAATCCAATTCGTAAATTTTGAATTCATACTAGCGTATTGCGGACGTGGATAGTTCTCTGAATCGTCATTGTCAGATGCCTCATTTCCTGCTGCATGAACCACAAGCACGCCGTTTTCTTCTGCGTAACGGAAAGCAGCGATAATTTGTTCTTGCTCTGGGGAATACGATTTCCCGAAACTCATATTGATCACTTGTGCGCCATTGTCAACAGCATATCGAACTGCCAGGGCAATGTCTTTGTCCCATTCGTCTCCATTCGGAACGGCACGTAAGGTCATAATTTTCACATCGGCAGCAATTCCGTTGTTCCCAATTCCATTTCCGCGCACGGCTCCAATAATTCCTGCACAGTGCGTTCCGTGGCTTGCATCGGGTCCGTCATAATCATTGTTTCCATATCCAGGAGTGAAATCCGAAACATCATCACCAATAATGTCTTTTCTCGGATCGATGTATGGATTGTAATTGTAGTCCAAAATTTCGTCGTTGTAATCCATGTATTCCTTCAAATCGTGGTAGCCAAGGCCTAATTTCATCAACTTCATCATGATTTTTGCTGGCTCGCCAAGTTCAGGGTCTTTTTTCAAAGTCTTGAGATCTTTCACTGTGTAATTTTCTCCCAAACGACCACTTACCGCATTGTGAATATTGGTAATGCCTTCGTAGGTTTCTTTCATCTCCAATTTAAATTCTTTGGCGTCTGCACGTTCTGATTCCACATCCTCTTTCACCTTCTGATACAAATCCCACTCTTCTTGCATTTCTGGTGTAATGTCAGAAGCGGAAGCCGATGCGTATTTACTGCGCAGTTCGGCATACAATCGCGTAACTTCCAAACGAACGCCTTCCAGATTTTCACCTTCCGAGTTTCCTAAATAATTCCAACCGTGAACATCATCGATGTATCCGTTGTTATCATCGTCGATTCCATTACCGGCAATTTCGTCTTCATTGACCCAAATTTGCCCTTTCAAATCTTCGTGTTCTACATCCACACCTGAATCAATAACGGCAACAATCACCGTTGTTGATGCTTTTCCTTTGAGCAGTGTTGCATAGGCTTCATCCGTATTCATGCCCAAATCTGGACCGTTGTACCAGTTTTTCAATTCATCGGATACGTCCTGACTCCATGAAATAGTGGTAATAAAAATGAACGAAAAAGTGGTTGCTGTTAAAAGGTGTGATAATCTCATAATTAATTGATAATGTATGCGCAATGTATAAATTAATGAGCAAGAAAAAAGGCCGTTCATCCGAATTAATATCGAATGAAACGACCTTTATATTGGTAGGATTAAAGGGCCTATTTCCCCGTAAATATTAAGCTGACGGCAATGTTGTGATGGTTCAAATCACTGAAATCATCGCTTGTAGAAATATTGGTTAAGCCATACGAATAACGTACTTCTGGCGAAATTTTAAATCCAATTAATGGAATGTCCAAACCAAGTCCAACGTCAATTGCAAGGTCATTTCTGGTGGGTACAGAATTTTCATTTCGTGTACTCAATGGCACGCGGTAATTCGGTCCTGCCAATACGTATGGACTAAAATTTGATTTCGCAAAACGATATTTCAAGTGTCCCATTAGTTCCAGGCTCGAAGCGCTCACAGAATAATCTGTATTGGATTGATTCAGCTGAGCTGCGTTGAAAGAAAGATCTGCTTTGGGTGAAATGACCCATCGTTTTCCCAGACGCAATTCAGAAACTACACCCAGTCGATAGCCAAGACCATTCACAATTTGATCGCCATTTTCTTGAGCCGCTCCAAATTGTAGATTTGATCTGTTGAGTCCAAAGCTAAATCCAAAAGTGGCAATTTTCCGATCGCGGTTCTTATCGCCAGTGCAACCGCATTTTAATCCTGCAGGAAACGTTTGCGATGCTGCATCCAAAGCAATGAAAGAAGGTGATTCTTCGATCCACATATTCGAAGGTGAATCTGCGTTTATATCTTGTGCAAATAGACTTCCTCCGAGCAGAAGCATTGCCATTAAACTGAATCTTTTCATGGTTTTATTTTTTAAAGGTTGTGTAAAAATCGTGCCATAAATTGGATGGTTTATTTTAGCAAACGTTTAATGAGGAACTTTTATTTCGATAGATGTGCTGTTATAAATGGCTGATAAAGTTGTGAGCGCATATTAAATCGAACAGGATCTTTAATTGCTATCAACGAAAAATCCCTCACCTGATCGGGTGAGGGATTTGCATTACTGATGTGCGATGAATCAATTGGAAATTTCGATTAGATCGTCTTGTACAAAGTTCAATGTTACGGGGTTTCCAGAGCAATCAATGTCTCCAACAGTAATGGTTGGCGAACAATAGTAGCTAATGACCGAAGTACCTGTACTACCGCCACAACAGCCAATAAATTTTGCGCGTCGTACTACCATTCCTGCGGGTACCGTGTAAGAGTTCGAGCCTTGAGTAACATTCGTGTTGAGGCGCGATGTTGCAGGTCCACATGGATTGCTTGAATTTGAGAAAATGAGGAGCAATTCGTAATCACACGAAGAGGCGTTGTCGATGTTTAATGTTGTTTGGCCAAAGGCTGTTCCGGAAACAATCAATGCGGCCACAATCAAAAAACTTTTGAAAAGATTTTTCATAATGAATTCATATTTTTTAGTGAATAATGCTCTCAATTAAAGCTATTTGGATGAGAAAAAGCCGATTTTGCATCAATTACCCATAGAATTCCGTAAATGTGCTCAATCTTTTATTCACCATTCGTTAATAACTATTCTGCCCAATTCAACATTTCGCCTTGACACTAAATGGGGGATTCGTCATTTTTGTCTTATGGAATTAAAAGAGGTTATCGGTGCTGTGGAAAAATTTCACACGGCTTTTCGAATTGAGAATAATTATGCCCCAACGGTTGATTTGTCGGAAGGAGACATTATGTTGCGTTACAAGTTGATGCGTGAGGAAAATGAAGAGTATTTGGAAGCTGCGCAAAATGGCGACATGGTTGAGGTGGCAGATGCTTTGGGCGATATGCTGTATATCTTGTGCGGAACTATTCTGAAACATGGAATGCAGGATAAAATTGAGGAGGTATTCACGGAAATCCAGCGCTCGAATATGAGTAAACTGGACAAAGACGGCAATCCGATTTATCGGGAAGATGGTAAGGTGCTGAAGTCGGATCAGTACTTCAAGCCGAACATTGCTTCAATTTTGGAGAAGTAATGAGAAAGGTCTTGATTTTAGTGGTATTGCTGTTTCCAATGTTGGGATTGGCTCAGGATTGTGAACAGTACAAAACGGGTGTATTTAAATGCAAACTTATTGACGGAGACTGGATTCCAAATTACAAGATCATCCGAAGGAAAAAGATTCAAATTGAGAGGTCTCCAGAGGGATACAATAAATCCAAAGTAGTTTGGATCGATGACTGCACGTATAAACTCATTCACATCAAGAGCAATTACATGAACTTGAAGAAGGGCAATGTAACGATGGTTCGAATTGTCAAAACTACTGACAACGGATACGAAGCTATCGGTACCTCAGATACGTTGGATGGTAGCAAGCGAATCGTCATGAAACGAATCAATTGAAACGCTTCAACCTAAGAACATACGCTTTGATCATCAACGATCGCAATGAAGTTTTGCTTTCGGACGAAATGCGTTTTGGTCGTTCTTTCACGAAATTTCCAGGCGGTGGATTGGAATGGGGAGAAGGTTTGGCGAATGGATTGAAGCGAGAGTTGAAAGAGGAACTCGATATCGAAGCCGAAATTGGCGCCTTGTTTTATGTCAATGATTTCTTCCAACAATCGGGCTTTCGGAAAGACGATCAATTATTCAGTTTCTATTATCGCGCCCATGTCATCGACCTAGATGCAATTCCTTTTACTGAGCATGATGTTCCCGTTTTAGAAGAGGGAGAAAAATTTCGATGGTTCCCCATCGACGAACTTTCAGAGGCAATTTTTACCTTCCCCATCGATAAAATCGTGGCTATGAAACTGAAGGAAGAAATGTAAAGTGTGTCTCTTGTCTGGCGTCTCCAAGTCTTTTGTCTAATGTCTTAAATCTAAACGTCTTCCATCCCAAGTCTATTCCCCCCTCAACTTCGTATTCTCCTTATGTCGCGAATGATCGCGTTTCGTTTTCTTCTCCAAATTCTTTCGAACGGCTTCTTCCAGATCGATTCCTGTTTGGTTGGCAAGGCACACCAGAACGAACAGAACATCGGCCATTTCATCGCCCAGGTCCTTGTTTTTATCCGATTCTTTTTCACTTTGCTCGCCGTAACGTCGCGCCATAATTCGCGCCACTTCGCCAACTTCTTCCATCAGCATGGCAGTATTGGTCATTTCATCGAAATAACGTACACCATATTCTTGGATCCAATCATCGACAACCTTCTGAACCTCTTTAATTTCCATAGTTATTTTTTCTTGCGGGTATCCAAATAGATGTTGAACCCAAGTGAATGGAATTGATCTTTACTCGTTAGACTAAATCCTGAAACCCAATCGAGTTGAATGTTTTTACGCAGTAGGAATTGTAAGCCGAAATCAATGCCATACGCATCGTTTTTCAAGACGAGTGTGCCCGCATCAAAATCGGTGTGCGTAAAGCTGTAAAAGAACTCGCCAAAAGCCGTAAATCTATCAAGAAAGGAATAGCTGTAAACTCCAGAACCAAGAATTGATTGGTTGATTATTGATCCGTTATCGTCAAACAAATTTGTCGCGTAAATGGAATAACCAGCGTTTGCGCCTAGAGTGCTATTCTCGCCAATGGCTTGACTAAAAGCAAGCGTAGCAGATCCTCTTTGAGAACGCCAAGTGCCGCCAAACGGAGAAACATCCACAATCACGGCAAGGTTGGTTCTGCCCTCATTCGGTAAAATGGCATACTTCGCTCCTAAAGAAAACTCGCGATAACGGTATTGCAAGGCTGTATTCACGCGACTGAGCCCGGTTCGATTTTGCATTCGAAGTTCCAACCGTTTTTTCCAACCATACCTTAACAGCAAATACGGTGCTTCAGCAGATTGAATGATGGTGCCCGCGCCGTCCTTATCAATGTCAAAACCGGCGCTCAATTCGCCTTGTAAGAATCCTTGAGGAACAGTCACAGCACTAGCCGAAACGGAAGGCGCTTCGGTCGATATATTTTGAGAAAAGCCTGTCGCTGAAAGCAACAGGCTTACGAATGTGAGTTCGAATTTCATGCTTTTAGATTACATGCCTCCCATGCCCATGTTTTGCATTTCACTCAGGCTTTGAACCTCAACCCCCTCAGGAATTTCAATCTGATAATTGGACATTTTTGCCTTTTTGTCCAATTCAATTGCCGTGTAAGTAATTGTCATGCCTTCCTGCGCACTTTGCTCAAATTGCAAACACAAACCAGGCACTTGATTGGGCATTTGTGATACACCGTCTGGACGCTGAATCTCGTCTGTATACCAGTAGACGGCTTCATTTCCTTCTTCATCGGTTATAATGGCTTTCTTGCATTCGTACCCAAGGATTTCTTTGGTCTCATCCACAAGTTCCATATCCAAATCGGATTCTTCCTCTATTTCTTCGCGGTCTTCTTCCAATTCATCAGGATTTCCTTGAAAGGCCATATCTCCCATCATACCTGTCATGAGGATGGTCATTTCTTCGTCGGCAGAGTTTAGTTGAAGCGTCATTGTCATCATGGTTCCCATTTGCGTTTGAACCCAGGTATGCTCTTCGCTTGTTGCCAACTCCATGGTACTTCCGTTCATCATCATGGCCATCATTTCGCCGTTTTCGCCAGAAGCCTCAACTTCTGTTTCATATTTAACGTAAACTCCCTTTTGAGAAAAACCTGCAAAGGATATCGCTAAAGTGGCTACTAAGCCAATAATAAATTTCATCTTGTTTGTTTTTAGATTGATCGAGCCCTAATTTACAACAATTGTTCCAAAGAATCTTACTGCTTGTCGCGCGAATCGAGCCAAATTGTAACAGGACCATCGTTTACAAGGGCAACTTTCATATCCGCCCCAAATTTTCCGGAAGCGATATTCAATTGCTGCTTGGCAAGTGTCCTTAAGAATTGCTCATACAAAGGAATAGCAGCGTCTGGCTGCGCAGCCTTAATATAACTCGGACGATTTCCCTTTTTTGTGGAGGCATGCAATGTGAACTGACTGATTACCAAAAGACTTCCGCCGACGTCTTGCACAGATAGGTTCATTTTTCCATCGCTATCAGAGAAAATACGCATTTGGGTAATCTTTTTTACCAACCAATCAATGTCTTCTGAAGTGTCTTCTTGGGCAATGCCTACTAACAGCAAAAGACCTTGTTCAATCGCACCGTGGACAGTGCCGTCAATCGTAACAGAGGCTTCCGAAACACGTTGGATTAGCACTCTCATGCAAAAGGGTTTTTACGATGAACTTCAGCTTCGTCTTCTTCCATCAACTGCACATAGGTCGCATAGCGCGATTCGAAAATTTCTCCAGATTCAACAGCTTCCTTAATGGCACACTTCGGCTCATTCATGTGAAGGCAATTGTTGAACTTGCAGGCATGCATACGTTCACGCATTTCTGGAAAGTAATGAGAGATAACTGCCTTATCCAAATCTACAATTCCAAAAGCTCGAATTCCAGGCGTGTCTATGATGTAGCCACCCGATTCCAAACGGTGCATTTCGGCAAAGGTTGTCGTGTGTTGCCCTTGTTGATGAGCGCTGGATATGGCACCTGTTTTTACATCTAAATTTGGATCCAGGGCATTGATTAATGTACTTTTTCCAACACCGCTATGCCCTGAGATTACCACCTGACTATCTTTGATTTCTTCGCGAAGAAAGTCCAAGTTTTTGCCATCGCGGGCAGAAATTACCTCACTTGGGTAGCCACACTCATGATACATGAAACGCAACGCTTCCAAATACTCCATCTCGTCCTCATCAAGCAAGTCAACTTTATTGAAAAGCAAGGTCGTGGGGATACGAAACGATTCGGCAGCCACCAAAAAACGGTCAATAAAAGCCAGGTGCGTTACGGGTGATTTGAGCGTTACAATTAAATAGGCACGGTCGATATTCGCCGCGATGATTTGCTTTTGCTTGCTGAGGTTGGTCGATTTGCGAACGATGTAATTTCTTCGCGGGTCAAAATCTTCAATCATCCGATTGCCCTCACCATCAATCTCCTCTGAAACATGAACCACATCTCCAACGGAAATCGGATTGGTTGTGCGCAAACCATCCAAACGCAGTTTTCCACGAATACGACAATTTACGAGCGCACCATCTGGCATAGCAACGATGTACCATTTCCCAGTTGATTTTATCACGACACCTTTCTCTAGCATGTGGCAAAAGTAATGAAGTCAGACCGTTTTTACGGCAGATTTGGTTTTGTTACCATACCATTTTTGAAACAACACACAGGCAGCGAGATCTCCAGTGACATTCACCGCA
The DNA here is from genome assembly GCA_043584915.1 of Fluviicola sp. Classification (GTDB taxonomy): domain Bacteria; phylum Bacteroidota; class Bacteroidia; order Flavobacteriales_D; family Crocinitomicaceae; genus UBA4466. Next base: position 177,055 of record CP121319.1, on the reverse strand, counting down.
GTCCGAAACATCCCTAATATTCGATCAATTCCAATTATGACGATCAAACCTCCAGTAGGGATTCCTGCGCCCTCTAGCACAGATGCTAAAATAATTACGCCGCCTCCCGGAATGGCGGGCGTTCCGATAGATGCTGCAACAATTGTCCCAGATAACAAAAGTACTTCTAATATGGACAGTTCAATGCCGTAAGCCTGAGCTAAAAAGACTGCAGAAATGCACTGGAATAATGCGGTTCCATCCATGTTTATGGAAGCGCCAACGGGAATTACGAAGTCGCTGACATTCGAGGAAACCTGGAGTTTCGTGTCCGCTGTTTTCATTGAAAGGGGCATAACGGCAGCAGAACTTGCGGTTGAAAAAGCCAATAGTTGAGGAGCACTTACTGACTTCAAAAATTTCCAAGGGGAGAAATTGGTGAATAAGCGCAATACAATTAGATAAAAGATCACAAGAATCATGAGGCCAATTAGCACAACGAGTATGTAATAGCCAAGACCAGCTATTATTTCAGATCCAATGCGTGCAAGAAGCGCGGCCATCATCCCAAAGACCGCGAAAGGAACAAGTTGCATCGCCCATGAGATAACAATCATGCATATTTTCTGTATGGCTTCGATAAAATGAATAACGGGATGAAAGAGGTGTTTTGGTAGCTGCGTCATGGCAATACCAATAATAATGGTGAAAATCACAACCCCTAACATTTCTCCAGTTAGCATTGCTTCCAGCGGATTGTTGGGGATTAAGTTGGCAATGACTTCAGGAATCGAGCTCGCGCTGAGGCTTCCTGTGGCAGCCGGAGAAGTTGATTCGCTTCCTGGCAAACCACCAAGTTCAAAGAGATACTTCCCTGGCTCCATCAAATAGGTAACAAAAAGACCAATCGAAATAGAGACTACCGTGGTAATCATGAAGTATGAAATCAGTCGAACTCCCATCGATTTTAGGTTCTCAGAACTATTACTGATGATCCCTGTCACAATTGAAGCAAAAATTAAAGGAATCATAACCATTTGAACCAATCGAAGAAAAATTTGACCGGGCATGTCGAGCCAATTTGCAGCATTTTCACTTGTTTCAGCTGAGACAAAACCTGATTCACTGTTAAGCGCTAACCCGAGTCCAATTCCCAAGGCAATTCCGAGAAGAACCTTTGCCCATAACTGCCCTTTGATTAAGCGCTGAAGATGTTCGGTTAGATGATTTAAAGGTTGGATTTCCATGTTTCAAAAATACAACTGTAGGAATGGCATTAAAATGACCAAAGTCATAATTCAAATGTATATTTCAATATCAGCATAAGTGCCGAAAAAAAACTGGAACGTTATAGCCATTGATTCCGATGGTGGAATTATTGAATCAATGACGAATTACATCCTGCATAAATGTGTAAATTCGTAAATCCAAACCAAAAGGCATGTCAATAGAGGTAAAAAACCTATTTAAATATTACGGCAATCAAGCAGCAGTGAAGGATGTTACCTTTAATGTTGGAAGCGGAGAAATTGTCGGTTTTCTTGGCCCAAATGGTGCGGGGAAATCCACCACTATGAAGATTATCACCTTTGGCACAAGCGATTATTCACGATCCTGAAGTATTGATTTTGGATGAGCCAACATCAGGTCTTGACCCAAACCAATTGGTCGAAATTCGAAACTTGATCAAAAAAATTGGGAAGGAAAAAACGGTGATGCTTTCCACGCACATCATGCAGGAAGTGGAAGCAATTTGTGACCGTGTCGTAATTATCAATCGAGGAGAAATTGTTGCCGACGACACGGCCAAAGATCTTCAGTTGGACGGCGCAATACAAACGGTATATGTTGAGTTTGAAGGTACTGTTACACGCAATCGATTGAAGAAAATCAAAGGTGTTGGTCGCATCCAACAACTGGAGGAAGGATGGTTGCTTGAAACCTCAGAAGATATCGATTTAAGAAAGAATGTGGCGCAATTTGCCCAACAAAATGATATCCTTGCCATAACACTTCGCAAGGAAGAGAAATCACTCGAAGAAGTATTTAAACAATTGACCAAGAGTTAGAAATGCCTGAAAATTTTATTCAAGAACTGACATGGAGGGGGATGATTCACGACATCATGCCCGGAACAGAAGAAGCACTCAACAAACAGATGTCCAGCGGATACATCGGTTTTGACCCAACAGCTGACTCACTGCACGTGGGAAGCTTGGTGCAAATCATGATTTTGGTGCACTTTCAACGCGCTGGTCACAAGCCATACGCATTAGTCGGTGGAGCCACTGGAATGGTGGGAGATCCTTCAGGGAAATCGCAAGAACGAAATTTGTTGGATGCTGAAACATTGAATCATAATGTGGCGTGTGTTCGCAAACAATTGGAACAATTCCTTGATTTTGAAAGTGGCGAGAATTCGGCCGAAATGGTGAACAATTACGATTGGTTCAAGGACATGAGTTTCTTGGAGTTCATTCGCGATGTCGGTAAACACATTTCTGTGAATTACATGATGGCGAAGGATTCTGTGAAATCCCGTCTAGAAACTGGGATGTCGTTTACGGAATTTTCGTACCAATTGGTACAGGGTTACGATTTTTACCATTTAAACAAACACAAAGATTGCATCATCCAGTTGGGTGGTTCAGATCAGTGGGGAAATATTGTAACTGGAACGGAATTAATTCGCAGAAAAGGTGGTGGTGAAGCTTACGCAGTGACGACTCCTTTGATCAAAAAAGCGGATGGAACGAAGTTTGGGAAGACCGAGGGTGGAAATGTTTGGTTGGATGCCAAGAAAACATCGCCTTACGAATTCTATCAATTTTGGTTCAATGCCTCTGATACAGATGCTGAGAATTACATTAAAATCTTCACGTTAAAGTCGAAGGAGGAAATTGAGTCATTGCTGGCACAACACAATGAAGCGCCGCATCAACGTACACTTCAAAAAGAACTTGCAAAAGACATTACGGTGCGCGTGCATGGTGAAGAGGCATTTCAAACAGCCGTTGCCGTAACCAACTTGTTGTTCGGGAAATCAACCCACGAGGATGTTGTTTCCATGAGCGCACAAGATTTTGAAGGCATGAAAGGAGCGGTAGATGTTGCCACAATCTCCAAAGATGAGTTTGGCGATGGCATCGGAATTCTTGATGCATTGTCAGGAAAAACAGGCTTTTTGAAATCCAATGGAGAGGCACGAACTGCGGCCAAACAGAATGCCGTTGCAGTCAATAAAGAAAAGGTGAACGAGCAATTCGCAATTACGGCAGATATGCTCATTCACGACAAATATGTACTACTGAGCAAAGGGAAGAAAAATAATTACCTTTTAATTGTAGAATAAGACAACGATATACTGTTTCATTACGTCTATCGATTGTCTGGCTAATTGGCTGAATATGTTTTCGTTATGAGCGCATAGCGAATAGCTACTACTGACACTACTTTCGTTGTTTTAATAATTCAACAACCAACTACGTATGAAACTACCACGTTTGCTGCATGTCGCAGCGTTTTTACTGTTTACTTCCACGAGTTTTTCGCAGGGGGGAATCATCCCCACTGTAGGGAAAGATTTTTGGATGGGTTACATGAATAATTATGGAACCTACGCAAACACTATCGATCTTCAATTATTTATCTCAGGAGGAACGGCAACAACAGGAACAGTTGATGTCCCGCTTCAAGGATGGACTCAAAACTTTAACGTTGTACCCGGAACGGTAACTACCGTTACGGTGCCAACACCATTGGCGCATCATGTTCTCAATGACGTAGTTGAAGGAAGAGGAGTTCACATTACTACGGCAGATACCGTGAGTGTTTACGCCATTAACTTTCATCCATTTACGGCGGATGCCAGTAAAGTTTTGCCCGTTAGATCGCTTGGAACCGATTATCTCATTAGCACCTTTCAGGGTATTGGTAGCGGATTTGCATTGAATTCTGAGTTTTTGATTGTTGCAACTGAGGATGGAACTGAAATTGATATTACGCCATCCGTGGCTACCGCTGGAGGAAATCCAGCAGGAGTAACGTATACCATTCAACTTGACCAAGGGGAAACCTATCAGGTATTAGCTTCGAATAGTAGCACCGATTTATCTGGAACATCAGTGGTTGGAACTGCAGCGAGTGGAAGCTGTAGACCTTTTGCTGTATTTGCAGGGGCACAATGTACCAACATTCCAACGGGGTGTACGGCCTGTGACCACATTTACGATCAATTGCTTCCAACCGATGCTTGGGGTGACGAGTATTACATTGTTCCATTCAACGGAACTTCTGGGTATACATACTCGGTTATGGCCAGAGATAATGGTACTTCCGTTTCAATTGACGGTGGAGCGCCGACAATATTAAATGCGGGACAGTCACTCTTTTTTAATAACACGCCAACAGCTGTTCAGGTAAGTGCCACACAACCAATCGCGGTAACGCAATTCATGCAAGGGGTAACGTGTAGTATTACAGGAGACCCGGCAATGCTTTCCTTAAATGGGGATGATCAAAAGATTTCAGATGTGACTTTTAGTACCGTGACTTCAGCGGTAATCAATCAGCACAATTTAAGTGTTGTCTGTGAAACGGCAGATGTAGGAACAGTACTCCTGGATGGAGTGGCAATTCCTGCGGCAAGTTTTAGTCCTTTCCCGGCAAACCCGTTGAACTCATATGCCTCCGTCGGAATTGCGCAGGGAAGTCACAACCTAACTGCTCCGAACGGATTCAGCGGTTATGTTTACGGAACGGGTAGTGCAGAAAGTTATGCTTACTCTGTTGGATCTTTCCAATCGGAGCCACCATTGATCGTAGATACCGCAATTTGTACCAATGACACGGTTTGGTTGGCGCCACCTACCTCGTTATTTAATCCTGAGTGGACCACGCTTTCAGATACGAATACGGTTATCGGAACGAATAACCAATTAATCCTTACACCTCCAATTATTAGCGATGTTTACATTATTACGGGTAACTCATTGCTTTCTGGATGTGAAGATGAATATTTGTTTAGCGTTGCTTCTCCAACTTCACCGGTTATTGACGCAGTTGCCTTTGAAGACACCGTTTGTATGTTTACGGACATTCAAATGGACGTGAACATTACCACACCTGGAAGTTATAATTACCAGTGGTCACCATCTTTCTATTTCGATGATCCTACGCAGCAAAACCCAGTATTAACAGCTTTAGTAAGCGGTTGGTATTATGTAGATGTTACAACAATAGGTTCAACCTGTAGTGCTGCTGTTGACAGTGTTTGGATTGAAGTAAATGGCGGAAGTATCGGTGAACTCGATCTTCAAACAACAAATCCATTCATGTGTGCGGGAGATTCTACGCAACACAGCTTGGACGTATATCAAATTGTACATTTTGATGATTTCAATGGTGGAAATGATCCCAACCTTTGGACCACATTAGCAGGATTTACCAACTCAAACGTTTGTGGTTCCATGACAGGCGACGCCCTTCTTTTTGATGGAGCAGCGCCACGGGTTGCCGAAACAGCTGACATGAATACAACAGGCGGCGGAACCATTGATTTTAGTATTAAAATTGCCAATGGAGCAGCGCCATGTGATGATGCCGAATTTGGAGAAGATGTAATTCTTCAGTACTCTAATAATGGCGGTGTCAATTGGACAACCTTCAATACCATGTTCGAAAATGCGTATCCTGTTTTCACCGTTTTATCCATTCCAATTCCTGCTGCGGCACAAACGCCTGCAACCAGGTTTAGATGGGTTCAGCCAGTATTTACTGGAGTAGCAGAAGATGTTTGGGCACTTGACAATGTATCATTCCAAATTCTTGATAATACAGGGTTTACTTTCACTTGGACACCTTCAGCTGATTTGAATGATCCTAACTCGTTGTCTCCTATGGCAGGCCCATTGGCAGACACCTGGTATGTTGTAGATGTTCTTCAAGGGCAATGTGAATACACTGATTCAGTTCTTGTTCAAGTGGATGATTTTGTGGTAAATGCAGGACCAGATACAACGCTTTGTACGACTATTGGATACCAAATGGTTGGTTCAACATCCACCACGGCTCCCAACCCAACATATACATGGAATCAGGGACCAGTGCTTTCAGCAACGAACATTCTGAATCCTACAATCCAATCAGATACCACATTGACGTATACATTAAGTGTGAATAATGGACTTTGTTCGATTGAAGACTCGGTAACGGTAACGTATGTTTCTGGAGCTACTTTTGGTTCGCTTGGAGATACGACCATTTGTGAAGGAGATTCTGTCACACTGGATTTTACAGGTTTCACCAATATCAACTGGACTCCAACAACAGAGATTACCAATCCGACAAGTACAAACCCAATTTTGCATCCAACATCGGATCAAATGTACAACGTGACGTATCTATCACCGCTTAACTGTGTGTTGGAAGATTCGATTCAGTTCTTCGTGAATGAATTGCCAGACGTTACTATTTTGAACAACGACACTACCGTTTGTTTGGGGCAACCGGTTACTATTAATACTTCTATTAATAATGTCGCAAATCCAGTTTACAATTGGGTGACGGGTGAATCTACCGCTTCGATAACTACCGACTCAACAGGTGTGTTCTGGGTTACCGCAACTACGGCGTGTGGAACTGATACAGATGCGATGACAATCTCCAACTTTTCGTTGATTCCATTAGACTTAGGCAACGATACAACCTTGTGTGATGGAGATGACCTTTTACTCAATGTCACTATTCCTGCAGGAGGATCAGCACTCTGGTTCAATAATGCAACAGCAAGTTCATTTACCGTGAACACAACAAGCCAGGTTTGGGTAGAATTGACCGATTCTAACGGTTGTTTCATTCGCGATACGATTAACGTCGACTACCACCCAGTAACAGTGATCGACCTTGGTCCTGATTTTGACATCTGTGAATACGAAACCGTGCAAATCGATGGAACTGTTCCGAATGGAGCGTCCTATGTTTGGTCACCAGGAAATCAAACAACTGCACAGATTGATGTGGATGCAGGAGGAACGTATACCGTTACCGTAACAGATATTTACGGTTGTGATTCGGACGACGACATTGTGATCACCGAAATTTTAGCACCAGTGCCCGATATCGTCGGTCCTGTGGATTATTGTATCACCGATACAGTGACGTACTCGTTGACGCAAGGATATAATACGTACAACTGGTCAACGGGAAGTGTTGCTCCAACAACAGAGCTATGGGGACCAAACGATTTCGTTGCCGTGGCAGTAACTGGACTGAATGGATGTATTGGTTACGATACCCTGGATATTCAGATGTATCAAATTCCAACAATTAATTTGGAGCCATACTATTACTTATGTGATACTGGTCTGGTTCAGGTTACAGCGAACTTGCCGAATGCAACATCATATACTTGGGACAACGGAATGACCGGGCCAACAGTGATTCTTGGGGAAGGGATATACACTGTAACAGGTGTGGCCGTTTGTGAGGTTCAGGCATCTACAGAAATTGTTGTAGGTCAAGTGGATTTCACTCTTGGAAACGATCGTCATATTTGTCACGATGAAGAAATCTTTTTAGCACCTCAAATCAACAGTTTGGATTCTATTTTATGGTGGAATGATGGATCAACGAGCAATATGTATAGTCATGACGAACCATTCTCGTTCTACGATACCATTCAGATTGTAGCAACGGCATACGGCTGTGGAGACGTAACTGACTCAGTGTACATTTTTGTAGACGATTGTAATTGTCCATTCTTTGTGCCGAACACCTTTACTCCAAACGGCGATGAATACAACAATGGTTTGACTTTGAAACATGATTGTTTGTTCGAAGAATTTGAGTTCGTACTCTTCAATCGTTGGGGTGAAATAATATTCGAAGCGAAAACTGCCGATTTCCAATGGGATGGAACGTATAACGGACGTGTCATTCAAGACGGAACCTACGTATGGAAGGCTGTTTATAAATACGCCTACGACCAAGAACGAACGGAGGTTTATACGCGAACAGGGCACATAAATGTGATCAAATAAGCGTTAGAAATAGAAATGAAAATGGAAAGGGGACTTGAGAAAGTCCCTTTTTTTGGTTTAGATTTTTGTCATTCTCAGTATTCCGTAATGTTGAAGATGTACGAAATAAGTTCCTGGTGAAAGAGCTAATATTGAAATCGTTTGTTGTGCATTCAATTCACCTTCAAGAATAGTAGCGCCCGATAGATCAAGTATTTGATACACTGTCTTATTTGGCAATTGCCCTTTGATGGTAATGGATCCATCGGCAGGAACAGGATAAAGCGTTATTTCATTAATGGATAAATCCTCGATAGAAACCGTGCTTATGGTTGTACAGTTGGAGGTGTCGCTGCATCCGTCAAATGTTACGATTACAGCAAAATCACCGTTGTAATTTGGTGCAAAGGATTGGCTTGTTTCTCCTGCAATTGGAGTGTTGGTTCCACAGTCAATCCATTGGTAAATGGCTCCAACTTGTTGTGCTGAAATGATATTGTTGGCTTCGGATGTGTTCACATTGGTGGTTATCAATCCAATATTTGTTGTAACGATTGAATCGCAGCCATTCACAGAAAAAAGAGAAGATATGTGAGATGTATTCGTCATGATGTTCGTCTCTACTGTTCCATCGGGATAAGTGTACGAATCACCAAAACACACATCGACATCCTCGTTCGTACTGTATTCATTCAAGACCGTAATGTTTGTGGTGATAATCGAGTCACAGCCATTTACCGTGGACAAATTTGAGGTTTGGGAAACATTGGTCGTGATGTTCGTTTCTGTGGTGCCATCCGGATAGGTATACGAACTTCCCGTGCACAAAGAGAGCGCCTGCGATGTATTGAAATCCGGCAGTACGTTTACGGAAGTATTGATGATTGAATCGCAACCCAAGAAAGTTTGGAGGTTGCTAACGTAATTTGTGGATGCCGTGATCACAGCGGTATTTCCATTAGGGAAAGTAACAGATTCTCCAATACAAACCGCCATGGATTCATTGAAACTATACGAAGCGTTCACAACCACGTTACTTATTTCGGTAGCACTGGTACATCCGTTTAAGGTGTACTCTACCTGGTATGCACTTGTGGAAGTTGGTGAAACCAATATAGACTGTGTATTATCACCTGTCGTTATCCAATTGTAAGAGCCTCCAGAAATAGACGGCGTGGCGGAAAGAGAAACACTAGCACCCGCGCAAATCGTTTCGCTATTAACGGTAATTGTAGGTACAGGATTCACCGATATCGTTGAGGTTTGTATGGCACTGGGACAACCATTTAAAGTGTACTCAACATCATACGTTGTGGTAGTTGTAGGTGCAACTGTTATGGATTGTGTAGTTTCTCCCGTGGTAGTCCAGTTGTAATCGCCGCCAGTAATGGAGGGTGTTGCTGTAATGGATGTAGATTCGCCTTCACATATGGTGTTGTTTGAAACTGAAAGTGTTGGAGCTCCATTAATGGTTACATTGAAATCTGAAGTGGTACAGCCGTTACTATTGCAAGCAGTTAAGCTCGCGGTGTAGCTTCCCGCATTAGGGTAGCAAATATTTCCTGGATTTTGAGCGGTACTTGAAGAGGTTGATGCACCCGGGAAGGACCACGTCCATGAAGTGGGGTTGTTTGTACTAAGATCTGAGAAGTTAATGCAATTTCCTTCGCAGACGGCATTGGTTGAGGCATTGATATTGGCGGTTGGCGGTCCCGTTGGAGCCTCGTACCATTGAGCGATATAATTCATCGGTCCACCTTCTGCTTGCGTGTAAGCGCCGCCGGCGAAGAAAATTCCGTTCCATACCGTTGCCGATTTCACGTATTCGTCGATACCTCCACCGTCAAACCCGAGTCCCATAGGACTCCATGTAGCGCCGTTCCATTTTGCAATTTTGTTACATGCCACGCCACCCGCAGTGGTAAAATATCCGCCCGCAATGAGGTTTCCATTGTATTCATGTATGGCGCGACAATATTCATTCAAGCCTGTTCCGAGAGGCGACCAATCCGATCCATCGTACATAGCAATACCAGACATATTAAAATCTACCACTCCTGCATTTCCATCAATCAATTCCGGGAATTCACCTCCCATATACAAGTTCCCATCGTTAGGATTCACATACAAAACGCGCACTGTTTCGTTAACGCCACCAACAAGGTCAACGCCAAAATTTCCTCCAATCCAAGTACTGGTTGTTTCATCCCACTTTACAAGTCCGTCACTTGGCGAGTTTCCGCCCACATTATTGAAGTCTCCACCAACCCAAAGCTCTCCGTCAAACTCCGTCATACAGCGGACATCATTATCAAAATCAGTCACGGCCCCCATCGATTCAAATTCCTGCGTCGTTGTATTCCATTTGGCAACGCGTGAAATTGGAACGCCGTCGGCTTGTGTAAAGTCGCCGCCAATAATTAAATCGCCATTAAACACGGTGCACGTAAGCACATCGTTGTTGAAGCCATTGTCAAAAGCCGTCCATTGTGTCCCGTCCCACATGGCTACTCCATTACAGCCCACACAAGGTTGAAAATTATTCCAAAAATCTCCTACTACGACCAAATTTCCGTTCCAAATGCATCCTGCTCTTGCAACGATTCCAACACCGCCGCCGAGGCAAGACCAATTAGTTCCATCCCAAATTGAAACCCTGTTACATGGGTTGTTATAACTGCCAAGATTTACAAGTTGACCATTCCAAACAAGCATACCATGGCTGCTATTATTAGTTCCTCCACCAACGCTTTGCCAGGTTTGTGAATAGGATGTTGTTACGAAGAATATCGATAAAATTATTAGGTAGGATTTCATGCGTACATAGTTAGTATGCTCAGTCAACGTAAAATTGAATTAAAAGGTTGTCTGAGTTGCAGTTATCTAACGCACGGATTACTCTTTAAACAAACACTTCACTCAATAGTCTGTGCACTTAAAGTTTCTTTCCGAAATCCGAGCAAAAAATGACTTATATTGATCTTACTTATGAAAATGAAGCCGACTCGTGTAGCGTTTGGAAGGATAGTCCTTCTTATGTCCTTGCTGTTTAGCATGGCTGCGCCATTGCGAGGGCAAACGCTTGCGACGGTCGGTGACGATTTTTGGCTCGGATTCATGGAAAACACAGGTTCTTCAAACGAAGAGCTTCGTCTTTTTATCACATCACAAGTAGCTACATCCGGCACGGTTGAAATTCCCTTGTTTGGTTGGTCAACTACCTACACGGTGGTTCCCAACGTGACTACCACCGTTATTGTGCCGCTCAATATTGGCGAAACCTTAACGAATGATCAGGTCGACCAAAAAGGAATTCACGTTACTTCCAACGATGACATCAGTTTGTTTGCCATTAACTTTTCTGTATTCAGTGCAGATGCATCCAAGATTTTGCCAACCAATTCGTTGGGAACAGAATACCTTGTCTCGGCCTATCGCGGAATTTCAAACTTAACAAGGTCGGAATTGTTGATTGTTGCGACTGAGGATAATACAGAGATTGAAATTACTCCCTCAGTAAGTACATTGGGAGGATTTCCCGCAGGAGTTCCTTATGTGATCAGCTTAAATCAGGGAGAAACCTATCAGGTGAAAGCGCTCGCTACAACCACAGATTTAACAGGGACGAGTATCGTAGGAACTTTGCAAAGTGGTGATTGTCGACCGTTTGCAGTGTACGCAGGAACGCAATGTGCGAATGTTCCATCGAACTGTACCACGTGTGACCACCTATTTGATCAGCAATTTCCAACCTTTGTTTGGGGAACGGAATACTACATGCCCTCTTTCGAATCGACTGGAGTGTACACCTATAGAATTTTGGCAAAGGACAACGGAACACAAGTATCAGTAGATGGTGGCGCGCCGCAAAACTTAAATGCAGGTCAATTTATTGAAGTTAACAACGAAGTACAGCCCAGACAAATTACATCCAACCTTCCGGTTCAGGTAATTCAGTTGATGCAGGGAGATAACTGTTCGTCCAATGGAGATCCGGCCATGCTTATTTTGAATGCACACGATCAAAAAATCTCCAATGTCACTTTTAGTACAGTCTCGTCTGCTGTTATTACGAGTCACTTTTTGAATTTGGTGGTAGAAACATCCGACATTGGAACGGTACTTTTGGATAACACACCGATCGCTGCTTCAAATTTCGCCCCTTTTCCGAGCAATCCAGCGACGTCATTTGCCCGAATTCCGGTGGTGCAAGGAAGTCATAACATTTTTACGCCAAATGGGTTTTCAGCCTATTTGTATGGCATGGGAACGGCAGAAAGTTATGCGTACTCATTGGGTTCATTTAAGGAAATTCAGCCCATTCCTGTAGATACTGTGATTTGCAGCGATTTGGCATTGACCTTAGTTCCACCGATTAGTTTGTTCCAACCGGAATGGTATGCTTTATCGGATTCAACACAGATTTTATCCACAGCGAACTCATTGGCACTCAACAATCCACCGCACATTACAGATGTATATGTGATTGAAGGAGTCTCACCAGTTTCAGGATGTCCGGATTCGTACAGCTTTTCTGTGGCATCACCAGGAATCGTTGGCGTAGATGTTACGGTGAGTGATGACACCATTTGTAGTTTTGAGTCCGTTTCTGCGTATGTAGATGTTTTGGACAGTGGTTTTTACGAGTACCAGTGGGAGCCATCGTATGTCTTTTCAAACCCAACCAATGACTCCACCGAAATTGTTCCATTTGCCTCTGGATATTATGGTGTAACGGTTCAAAATGTTGGTGGTGGCTGCGTGTCTGGCACCGATAGCGTGTACATTCATGTTTTTCCGAGCAATATTCAAGGAGCTACCATTTCTGTTACAGACACCCTGCTTTGCCTTCCAGATACAGCAACACTCTCTGCAATAGTCAATGAAATTGTCTTTATTGAAGAGTTCAATGGAACGGCGATTTCTCCATTGTGGTCGTCAACGGTGGGAGGCACGCTAAGCGCAACGTGCGGCTCTTTAAGTGGTGATGCCTATTTGTTCAATACAGGTCCTACGAGAGAAATAGAAACGCAAGATTTTGATTTATCCAACGGAGGTACGGTTCAATTCTATCTGAAGGTAGCAATTGGAATCGCTCCTTGCGATGACGCCGAGCTCGGAGAAGATATTCTCTTGGAATATAGTACCAATGGCGGGGCAAATTGGCAACCATGGACTACATTGTTCGAATTCAATTATCCGAATGCGACCTTGGTCGATTTGCCGGTACCTGTTGGGGCACAAACCGCAAGTACACGCATTCGTTGGTCGCAACCCAACTTCTCAGGAATAAATGAAGATGTTTGGTGGCTCGATAATGTTTTAGTGACTTCGACAAGTTCAACAGGCGTTAATTACAATTGGACACCAACTGCAAATTTAACGGCACCGAACGCTATAACTACTGACGTGATTCCAACAGCATCTGATTGGTATGTTTTGGAAGCCGGAACTGGGGCATGCTCGTACAGCGACTCTGTGTTTATTGAAGTTTCGGAGCCATTCATAATTGATTTGGTACAGGATACATTGTTGTGCGGAAATCAGACAGTTGATGTACAAGCTGTGGTTTCTTCAGGATCGAATCAAAGTTATGTATGGGAACCGAGCACGGTTTACACCAATATTAGTGGTTCAGGCGCGACTGTTGGAGTGAATGTAGATACAACGCTGTATGTAACGGCCATTAGCCCAGATGGATGTTTTGTTGAAACGGATTCTGCGGTAATATTGAACCAATATGCCACCGTCACTATTTCGGGAGATTCACTGATGTGTTTGGGCGAATCGCAAACCTTGTCTGTTGTTATCGCTACAAATTCTCAAAACACTAGTATTGAATGGTTTGAATCGGGTAATTTATTACCAGGTAATTTGAGCACACAGTTTGTAGCGCCAACATCCTCGGGATGGTACAAAGTGTTGGTGAGTGATCCGAATACTGGATGTTCCTGGGCGGATTCCTTGTTTATTACCGTGGAGAGTTTCAATGTTGATGCCGGACCAGATATGACGCTTTGCACGACGCTCGGATATCAAATGCAAGCCTTCAGTAATGCCGGTGCTGCATCGATTTCCTGGACCAACCCCGGAATGTTATCCAACCCAAGCATTTTAAGTCCAACAATTACCCAAAACGCAAGCGGTACCTATATTCTCACAGTTGATGATGGGAATTGTGCCTTTTCTGATACCGTCACTATTAATTATAACGCACCCATTGTACCGTACATCCCAGTGGATACAACTATTTGTTTTGGGTCTTCCGTTCAGGTAGACATGGGGGCGGCAAGCAATGTGTCCTGGTCGCCTAATGTAGGAATCAGCAATGTCGGTTCAGTATACACATTTCAACCCAACGGGTCCATAACGTACACCGTGTCATTTACCTCTTCGAATGGTTGTCCGATTGTTGATACCATGAACGTCAACATTTTGGAGCTGCCACAGGTGTTTTTAATTCCAGACACGGTGCTTTGTCCAGGAGATGTATTGAATTTATCGGCTTTCGCAACACCCAATGGCGGAAGTTATCTGTGGAATATCAATCAAACGACTTCGGGCATCACTGTGAACTCACAAGGTCAATATTGGGTAGATTACACCACTGTTTGCGGTACAGCATCAGATACCATTCAAGTTGATTATTATCCATCCTATTCGTTTTCTTTGGGCAACGATACTACCGTTTGTTTGGGAGATCAAGTTGTTTTACAGCCTTCATTCCCTTCTGGTGGGGCGATTACCTGGATTGGAGGGTCGAATGTTCCTACCTATTCTTCCACAAATGCAGAAGTGATTCATGCCACCGTTGATGACGGCAATGGTTGTATCCAATCAGATACGATGGAGGTTTTTAATCATCCACCTATTCAAACAAATTTACCTGCGAATGTTTCAGTTTGCTCTGGTAGCTCAACGATCTTGGATGCTACTTCTCCGCAGGGTGTTTCTTACTTGTGGAGCACCACAGAAACAACCCCGTCGATCAATGTTATGCAAGGCGGGTCATACGCTGTAGAAATTACTGACGCTTTTGGTTGTTCCATTCAGGCGGTTTCAACAGTAACCATTCTTAGTTTGCCTTCTCCGAACATTCTTGGTCCTAATTCTTATTGCTCGAATGAACCGACGCAATATTCCGTTTCGGGAAATTATTCTCAATACAACTGGAGTAATGGAAGCAGTACTTCATCTACAATTGTGAGTGGAGTGGTGAATCAATTGAGTATTGTCGTTACCGATATAAATGGTTGTCAGGGTGTCGACACTTTGGACCTTGCCGTGATTGATGTGCCTGACTTAGATTTGGGTGAGGACATCGTGTTGTGTGACACTGCGACCGTGGTTTTGGATGGTACTGTTCAAGGTGCTTCAGGATATGCATGGAGTCCAAACGGTGCTACCTCGCCTTCCATTGACGCGTTGCCGGGGACGTACGCACTTGTGGTTGCCTATCAATCGTGTGAAATTCGCGATACTATTACAATTTCGGTGGAGCCGTATACGCTCGACCTTGGAGAGGACCGAATTATCTGTAAAGACGATGATATATTGGTGGTTCAATCCATGGTTAATATTGATTCGTTGTATTGGCATGATGGGTCTACAGGCGGTTGGTTTATTCTTCCAACGACACATCTTTTCGATGATTCCATCTACGTTTCAGCCACTTCTTTTGGGTGTGATGTACAACAAGATACGGTCAAGATAGTGCTTGAGGATTGCGATTGTGATTTTTATGTTCCGAATTCGTTTACGCCAAATGGCGATGCCATCAATGAGGCTTTTCGCGTTTACCAAGATTGTCCAATGCAATATTTTGAACTACTGCTGTTCAATCGTTGGGGACAAGTGGTGTTTGAGACGAACGATGTGAATTTTGCCTGGGATGGAGAGTTACGCGACGGGAATTATATTCAGGAGGGAACCTATACATGGCAGATCCGCTTTTTAGTAGAGTATTTGGATGAGGCGCAGTATGAGGAATTGCATGGGCATTTGAATGTGTTGAGATAGAGAATAGATGGACTTAGAATTCTAGATATCGCGAAATCTAGAATTCTAGAAAACTAGAAATGTCGAACTGTAAAATTGTAAAAATCTAGTATTTCTCAAAAATAAGCTCTATCTTATATATTTTCATTCCAACTCAATAACGAATTCACTTCGTAGCCATCAGCGTATACATCAACGGCATTTTATTTCCAAACTTCGTAATGCGAAATTCGTTAGGTGCATCTTCTTGCATTCCATTAAAGCAGTTCCAGGGTGAGAAGTTATATTCTTGAAAATGACGAATTGTAAGTCCCTGATTGAGCAAACTCGACATCACTTCCCCGAGTCCATGATTCCAAGAGATGTCTTTTACCGTTATTTCAGAATCTGTTTGAGCATAGGTGCCATTATAGGATTCAACAATTGGATCCGCGTTGAAATAATTGTAAAAAACAGTGTTGTGATCGTCGTCAAACATCCATACAGCCGGATGAAACTCTGCGAAAACAAACTTACCTCCGTCTTTCAAGAAATGATTGACAACGTGCGCCCATTTGTCAAGGTCAGGGAGCCAACCGATGGTGCCATACGAGGTAAAAACGACGTCAAACTGTCCTTCTAATTGGTTTGGCAAATCGTACACATCCGAAACAATAAACGCGGCATCTGTTTCACAAGAAGTATTCAGCTCACGCGCTTGAGCGATTGCTGTAGTGGAAAGATCCATCCCCGTCACCTGAGCGCCCATTCGAGCCATGGAGATGCTGTCTTGACCAAAATGACATTGCAAATGAAGCACAGTTTTCCCAGAGAGATCGCCGAGAAGGGCCAGTTCGGGTTGTTTCAAACTGCTTTTGCCTGCTATAAAAGCGGGAACATCGTAGAAATCGCTGTCCATGTGTACAGCAACACGTTTGTCCCAAGACTCTTTATTTATTTTTTTGTAATCCATTGTATGCTATTTGCCAAAGGAAAAGACCTTGCGGAGGGACGGAAGTTGCCGCCGCGCCACGATCTCTGGCATTTAAGATCGTCGTGATTTCATCGGGTGTTATTTTTCCCAGTCCAACTTCAATCAATGTTCCAACTGTTGCGCGAACCATATTTCTTAAGAAGCGATCGGCGGTTATTTCGAAAAATAAAGCAGTGCCATCGCGATGCCAATTTGCCCGGGTTACGGTACAAATGTTCGTTTTTACATCTGTATGTAGTTTGGAAAAAGACGTAAAATCTTGCTTCCCAAGCAATTTCGCAGCTGCTTGATTCATAGCATCCAAATCCAATTCTTGTGGAAAGTGCCAACTCTGTCTTGCCGCAAAGGGATCCTTCTCTTGGTGAATAAAGTAACGATACGTACGGGCGGTTGCACTGAATCGAGCATGCCAATCCTTTGAAACGGGAAAAACGGAATGTATGGCAACTGAATTGGGCAACATTCGGTTCAATTTGAATTTAAGCTGCTCCAAATTAGAAACCTTGGGAAGATCTGTATGAATTATATAATGATGCGCATGAACTCCTGTGTCTGTTCTACCGCAGCCCACTATGGAAACAGGATCATTCGAATGCAGCTTGGTCAATTGTGCTTCAATGACTTCCTGAACAGAAATTTCATTGGGTTGGCGTTGCCATCCGTAATAATCCGTGCCGTCGTAACTTAATTCCAGAAAATATCGCTGCAGCGTGTCAGCTTCAAGCTCCATAAGGTCAATTGGAATTATTCAGGAAATTCAAAAGTACTCATGTCGATTTCATACAAATCGATACTGGCTTTGTTACCAGTAAGCTGCAATCCGGCAACATATCCCTTTTTAGTATCAGGGTCGTAAACGAAATGCGTATCGTTGTTCACTGTGTTAATGCCATTTCCAAGGTTTACAGGATCGCTCCATTCGCCGCCAAGGTTGCGTGATACGTAAATATCGGTTCCACCCATACCTTCTTCCTG
Source organism: Fluviicola sp. (assembly GCA_043584915.1). GTDB lineage: Bacteria > Bacteroidota > Bacteroidia > Flavobacteriales_D > Crocinitomicaceae > UBA4466. The sequence continues at coordinate 159,112 of CP121319.1, read as the reverse complement.
TCCGTTAGAACTGAAGAACAAATATTGACCGTCAGGAGTAATGTATGGTGTGGTCTCACGGCCTGTTGTGTTGATATTGTCAGGAAGTGGCTTTGCTGTTCCCCAGGACTTACCGTTTCTCTCGACCATCCAAATATCTGTGGATTTTTTCTCGCCTTTTCGATCTGTTACAAAATACATAACGTTTCCATCAGCAGTCAATGTGGCTGCACCTTCAAAGAATGAAGTATTCACCGATTTGTTATTGATGATCTGGGCAGAGTTCCACGTTCCTTTTTTGTTCTTTTTAATCATACAGATATCCGAACCACGCGTACGACTCTTCTTACTTACATCAGCAGCGGTATTGTTCAGCGTGATTACAGCCCAAAGTCCATCAGGGGACATCCAGTTCAAGCAATCAAAACCTTCACTATTTAACTTCCCAAGCTCGTTTGAGGCCTCGTCCCACATTTCCAGTTCTTCATCGTAAACAATACGGTACGTATCTTCAAAATACAACTGATCGTCAGGGTTCATGTTTCCTCCAGTGGTGTTCGATCGACGAGAAACAAAGTAAAGTACCGAGTCTTCACCCGAAAGTACAATGTTATAATCGTGGTACCCAGAATTGATGTCTCCAGACATACGAACGCGCTCCAAAGAAACTTCTTTCGCCATTTCTTTTTGTGCAAATTTCACCTGATCTACGTTGTGTTGAATCTGTAGCTCGTGCACGCGGATTTTGGAGAGTTTTTCCATGGACATTTCGTAATACTCCAATGCCTTGTCCAATTCTCCGTTTCGGTGATAAGCCATCGCAAGCAAGTAGTACAATTCCTTGTTCACATCCTCTTTCCCTATTTTTAATGCGTCCAAACAGTATTCCAAAGCGTAGCCGTAGTTATCCATTCGGTAATGACACTTCCCAATCCAATAAAGAGGTCTCCAACTGTATGGATCTTTCGCAGAAGCCTGGCGGAACTTAATCAGTGCATCACGCACTTTTCCTTCGCCCCATTTTGTTTTTCCATCTTCAAGCATAACCAGAGCGGCAGATCGATCAATTAATTTACTGGTGGAATCTTTCGGTTCAATAAAATTGTCAGCTCCAAACGAGAAGTTTACAGTCATAACAAATAAGCAACCTAAAACGATACGGTATAATTGGTTCATAGTTTTTTAATTTGTAGTTCCGAGGGTAGTACAAAAGTTGTGCAAAACAAACAAAAATCCCATTTATCAGGAATTTTCATCCTCTAAGTTATCCATTTTTTGTGAGTAAACGTTTGTTTTTAAGTCAACAAGATCGTCCATAGCGATTGTGGCAGCCACTATTGCAAGAATTGGCGCGACCGATGCACACATCCAAAGAAGGAGGTGTTTCATGAATGGTAAAAACTCAAAATGAGACCAATCAAACAAAATCCCTACATCCACAGGAACAAAAATCAATAGGGAATAAACGCTACCAATGGCAACGGTGACACCTCTATGATCGCGAACAAAATGAATGCTCTGATCCATATCCAACCTGCGGCGTTCGTTGATGTAATCCAAGAAGCCAAATCCGTAATAAAAACAGCCCACAAGGAAGGTTAGGTAGAAAATGGGAGAAGTAGTAAATTTTTCACCTCCAACGACGTAAGAGATAATTAGGAGCGCAATGAAAATAGTATATTCCCACATCAGATTTCGAACAACGATACGCATGGCGCGCTTGATGTCTGAAACCAACTGCTTCCATTCAAACGGATAGGTGTTTCCCGTCAGCACTTTTTCTGTTTTCATACTCAGGGCCGAAAGCAGGGGGGACAGAATGACCACCACCAGATATTTCGCAAACTTCATCAAAAGTATGGCGATGGTGAGTTCGGCGATCACTTGAATCAAATACCACACGATTTCATTCATATTATTTGCGCCAATACCAATTTTGCGCATGAGAATCACATCACCAATCTTGTAGATCACCAACATCAAAACGGCTGGAATCAAAAAATACCAATACAGGCGCTGCTCATGAATGAACTTGATCGCTTTAATGTACGCTTTGTAGCCGAAAATGAGGTTTCTCAGAAATCGCATAGTCAAAAATAAACAAAGCAATCAATATCCCGTAGTTTCTAAGGTATTTGTATCTTCGCGCTTTCAATAATTGTGGATCCACAAAGTAAAATCCTATGAATTTCAGCAGTTTAACAGCCATTTCTCCGGTCGATGGAAGGTACCAGGGGAAAACGCAGGAATTACAACCCTATTTCTCAGAATTCGGATTGATTCGATACCGTGTCATTGTTGAGGTAGAGTACCTTATCGCGATGGTAGAATCGGGTGTTGCTCCCTTGCAATCATTTCCAAAAGAAAAATACGATGCGTTGCGAGCAATTTGTACCAACTTTTCTGAAGAAGATGCGCTGTGGATCAAAAAAACGGAAAGTGTTACCAATCATGACGTAAAGGCCGTAGAATACTTCGTTAAGGAGAAAATGCGCGAACTGGGATTGGACGATTATTTGGAGTTTGTGCATTTCGGACTGACTTCTCAGGATATCAACAACACTTCCGTTCCATTGTCCTTAAAAGAGGCAGTGAACGAACAATATTTGCCCCTTCTGAACGAAATGATTCACGCTTTGGAAGCATACGCAAACGATTGGAAAGATATCTCAATGTTGGCGAAAACGCACGGACAACCGGCTTCTCCAACACGATTAGGAAAAGAAATTCAAGTGTTTTCTGAACGATTAAAAATTCAGAGAACGCAACTGGAAGCGATCGACTTCTCGGCAAAATTTGGCGGTGCAACGGGTAACTTTAATGCGCACCATGTGGCTTTCCCAGACAATGATTGGGTTGGATTTGCAAACAGTTTTGTAAACAACACACTTGGATTAACCAGAAGTCAGACGACAACGCAGATTGAGCATTACGATAATTTAGCAGCTCTTTTTGATGTGCTAAAACGCATCAATACCATTGTTTTGGATTTGGACAGAGATATGTGGATTTACATTTCCATGGAATATTTCAAGCAAAAACTGAAAGAGGGAGAAGTAGGATCATCTGCAATGCCACACAAAGTAAACCCAATTGACTTTGAAAACTCAGAAGGGAATGTTGGGATTGCCAATGCCATTTACGAACACCTTTCTGCCAAATTGCCTGTTTCGCGTTTGCAGCGAGATTTGACAGATTCAACCGTGCTAAGAACTATTGGAGTGCCTATGGCGCATACATTTATTGCATTCAAGGCTACGTTGAAAGGTTTGGGTAAATTGTTATTAAACAAAGATGCTTTCGAAGCTGATTTAGAGAAAAACTGGGCTGTGGTTGCAGAGGCCATTCAAACGATTTTGCGCCGAGAAGGATTTCCAAAGCCATACGAAGCGTTGAAAGGTTTGACCAGAAAAAACGAGGCAATTACCAAACAAACTGTACATTCTTTCGTAGATTCGTTAGAAGTGTCCGATGCGTTGAAAGCCGAATTGAAGGAAATTACTCCTCAAAATTATACCGGTATCCAATTAGTAAAGTAGCATTGGACTGATTATTGAAGATCAGTACGTGTGAGATTTACAGTATTCATAATTCTTTTTTGTGTGGCCTTACCCGCCAATTCACAAGACTTTGATGTCGAGTGGGGAGAATTGCAACGTTCTAATGGACGGTTAGAGCAAATTTTGCCGGATTCTCTGGGCGATTTCTATGCATTGCGATGGGTGGGTGGAAATTTGTTCGGAAGTTTTAAAGTTTCCAAACACGAAAATCTGAAGCAAACAACGCGGGGATCTATTTCTACGAAAGTCCAAAATGGGATCGGGACATTTGAAGGGATTCGACTGATTGGAGATCGTCCCATTGCATTTTTATCGGACAAACGCGGAGAAAATCGCTTGTTGTTCATGCAAGAGTACACGCGCGACATGGAGAAAAAAGGCGATCCTGTCGAGATGGCTTCCTACAGCGTTGACAAGCTCATCGATCGGAGTTGGTTTGAGGTAATTCAATCAAACAATGGAAAGTATTTTGCGGTTATTTGGGAAATCCCAGGTAAAAAGGAAGAGCGCGATCGGTACGGTTTCCAAATCTACGATACACAGATGAACGAAATCAATGAGGGAGAGTATCGATTGCCATTTACTTCAGAACTGTCTCGAATTCATGGACATTACCTCTCAAATAGCGGCGATTATTTCATTTCAATTTCTGAATACGAATTCGGAGAACGGAACGTGATTTTTCAAGACAATCGTGAATTTGTGGCCTTGCATATTTATCATTTGGCACAAGATGGCTTGCAAGATTTCACGTTGGATGTTGATGATCGTAGGATTGTTGCTATGTCCTTATCGACGGCATCTTCGGACAGCCTCACGGTAACAGGAATTTATGGTGCAAAAGATACGAAAGGAGTGGACGGAGTTTTTTACCAACGCATTGATCTGACCTCTGGAGAAAAGATTATCGAAGGATTTGAAGAGTTTGATCAGGATTTCATTACCCAAGATTGGACTCAGCGAGACTTGAGTCGTTCCGAACGCCGGGAGGAACGCGGCAGGGGAGGACAGCCACAGCTATACAATTACCGGATGAGAGAGGCGCATGTGCTTGCCGATGGAAGTATAATTGGGACGATGGAACAGTATTTTGTTCAGGTAAATAGCAGTCCTTCTGGACAAACAGGCGATTTTTCCAACAACTACTATTATTACTACAACGACATTATTGCCTATAAAATTAGTGCAACGGGATCTTTTGAATGGGTTTCTAAAATCGACAAAGTGCAAGTGTCCACGAACGATGGCGGTCCCTACAGTAGTTACGAGAGTTTTGTGGCTTCTGATAGCCTCCATTTCATCTTCAATGACCACATCAGTAATTATGATGCAAATGGAAACTTTATTGATGCTGCACAAATTTATGCTGCGAATTACTCCAAAAAACGCAATGTAGTGGCTTTAGTGAGTGTTGATATTGCCACTGGAGAAATTGCGCGCAAACCATTTTTCGGTCGAGAAGAAATCGAAGCCTTGGTGATGCCAAAACTTTTCAATGTTAATTACCGAAGCCGGGAAGTGTTGATTTATGCTATTTGGGGACGCAAGGAGAAGTTTGGACTGTTGAAATTTTAGCCAGGAAATTCTTGAGCGCTTTTGATCGTGCGCACGAGAAGTAGGGGGGATGGTTTAAAAGTCTAAGAATCTGATTTAGATCTTAGCAGCGCCTTCAGTTTTTCTTTCTCATCATCCGTAAAGGAATATTCACTAAGGTGCTTGAAACGCTTCGATTTCAACAATTCATCCATGCGATCGCTGTCTGCAAAATACTGCCGACAATCTCCACAAATAGCTCCATGCAAACGGATAGATAGTCTGTCATTCCAAGAAATACGCTCAATTTTAGAGCGCTCAATTAATTCCGTTATTTCTTGACAATCTTTCATTGAAATTCTGCTTTCGTAAGGCAATCGCGCAAAACCAATTTGGCTCGATGAATAATTACCCAGAGGTTGGAAGGAGTGATTTCCATTTCCTTACAAATATCATCGCTAACTTTTTCTTCTAAATATTTTGATGCAATAACACCGCGCCATTTAGAAGGCAGTTTTTCAATGCAATTATAGAGCTCGAGAGACGCTTCTTCTTTCGTGATCTTGTCAACAACCGTCTCAACCGACGTGCTATTTTTTTTGTCTACGAGCCAATGCTTATTCTTGCCCTCCTGATCAAAAAAGGAAGATACTGGATCTGTGTAGCGTGTTTCCGCTTTTCGCCAGTGATCAATGATTTTGCGGTTTAGAATACTCGTCAACCAGGTTCGGATATTACTTCGATTCTCGAATGTATCTAATTTGGTGATCGCAGAAACAAACGTGTCCTGAACCAAATCTTTGGCCAATTCAAGATCCTGTATTTTCGACATAGCAAAGGACAACAAATAGTCACTCTGCTCTTCTACCATCAACCCTGCATCTATTTTTTCTGTCCCCACAATTATTTTGAAAATAGTTTCTTAAAACGTCTTACGAAGGTAAAAAGTAATAGAAATATGGAAACGAAGCCAAAACTACGGCCCAAAACATCTCCGTATTCTGAATAAACGGTTGAATTCCTATTGAGGTTTACCGTGGCTTTTATAGCGGTAGTTTCCATCCACTTTGTTGCTTGTGTAATGTCTCCACGTTGATTGATAACACAGGTAGTTCCAGTGTTTGCTGATCGCAAAACAGATCGCCTGTTCTCAATGGCGCGAAGACTTGCAAAGCTAGCATGTTGCTTGTAGCCCGGTGTGTCTCTCCACCAGCCATCGTTTGTGATAATGCATATTACTTCTGCGCCCAGGTTGCATTGTTCTGCAACAAAGCCTCCAAAAATGGATTCATAACAGATCACTGGCGCCAATTTAAATTTCTCCGTGGTAAATATTTTCGGTGCTCCTTCCACGCCATAACCGACCTGCGTTCCATCCATAGAAATGGCCCAGTCGGACATAAAAGGAAAGACGTTGGCAAAGGGCACTTTTTCGACTCCAGGAACCAATTTTGATTTACGAATAAAAGAAGGTTCTCCGTCAGATGTAATGAGCAAAGAAGCGTTGTAACTTTCTTTGAAGCGTCCGTCTCCAATGGGAGTCTGTGTCACAAACGATTTTTTATCGAAGACGCGAGAACTCGAAACTCCCCATAAAATATCCGCGTTGTTCAAGCTACTTTGAGCGCTTGTAAGCAGTCCATATAATTGTTCACTCTTTATGTTTTCCTCTTCGAGCTCACTCCAATAAGCTGTTTCGGGGGCTAGAATAAGGTCCGTTTTTGGCGTTACCAATTCCTCTGCCTGTTGCAGCATCACGAGCGATTGTTGCAGTGGATTCGAACCAAATTTTTGTGAAGGCGTTTTTTCATCCGGCTGATTTGGATCTAAGTTCGGTTGAATTAAAACGGCTTCAATAGGATCGTTTTTCTCTTCGTAATTGTAGTACGTGATTAGAGAAATCGTAAGTGGAATGATGAGCGCTGCACCCGCCAAATAAAAGAGAGGTGTTTGAATGCGCCAGGTCTCTTTTTTCAGGAAAACGTTTTCTACCGTGCGGAAGAGCAATAAGTTGATTACAAGCACCCAAAATGTACCGCCAAGTGCTCCCGAAACGCTGTACCATTGAATCCAGCTCGGGTGAATGCTAAAGACATTTCCGAACGTAAGCCACGGCCAGGAGCTTTCCCAATCGTAGTGGAAGTATTCAAACCCAATCCAATACAATACGAGTGCAATAATGCCTTCTTTATTGCCAACGTACTTTTTGGTTAAGTGAAAGGCGTAAAAGGTAATGGCCATCAACAATGTATTGAACAAGAAAGCCAGAAGAGAACCTCCCTGACTGGCATTCCAAACCCACCATGTTGTTCCGATATTGTAAATGAAAAACGCAAGATAGGCGTGAATGAATACTTTGCCAGATCGATAATTCTGTCGAGAGATGAATGATTCAACAAAAAGTAAGGGAATCCAGGCGACAAAAACGAGTGGAGTAATACTTCCAGTGAATGGAAAACAAAGCACCATGAGCAGTCCCGAAAGAGAACTTAATAGATAGCGCTGTGCCCGTGATAATTTCATCGGAATAAAAGTAACGAGAAAAAACTAGTTGGCGCGTTTCTGGGGCAATCTAGTCCAAAGATTTTACAATCAAAGGACGAACATTTTCCATTCCTTTGTCGAATCCAATGCCAATTTCTTTTTCAATATCCTTAAACAATAGCGTTAGGTTCCACGGATAAGGAACTTCTCCGGTAAGGTGCCAGGAAACATTGGTGCGATTCAATCCTTCGTCTTCCATGGTGAGAATGAGGTCTGCCTCAATATCTTCTGGCTCTTGCATGGAAATCTTGTACTCAATGCGTTCGTTTTCCTCCATAGAAACAATCTCCTGTTGTCCTTTGCCTACTTGTTGGTCTGAGCTTTCCCAACACATTTTGTATCCAACTTGGCCAGGATTGCCCTCGTACCAAATGCGGGTATTGGGGTCTTTGGTCAACCAGGTGTTGAAGTCCTCTTGATGTTCAAGGTTTTTGAAAAAGGTAAAGGTAACTTGGCGATTGGCTGGAATTGTTTCACTGTGCCTAACGTCGAAAGAGCCATCAACGAAAAGCGCAATTAATAACACGATACCAACCATCGAGGCCATGGCCACGACGAGTTTGAGTAGAAATTTCATAGTAGCGTATTTCCTTTAATATACGGATTTACGACGAATATATAAAAGAACAGCCCCCCTGAAACAGGAGGGCTGTAATAGTAATGAAGAACAATCCGTCTTTGTCTGTATCAGGACAGCCGTTATTTACAACTGGTCCTGCAACATCTGGACATGCATCGTCTTCGTCTTTGATTCCGTCGCCATCTGTGTCAGGACATCCTTTGAATGACAACCTTTGAACTGAGCCAATCCGGCTTCCATAGGACATTCGTCTTCTGTATCCTGGATACCATCTCCATCTGAATCCGGACATCCACGGAATGACCAAACTCCTGGAGTCGTAACACATTCGTCTACGTCGTCTGATACAAGATCGCCATCCTGATCTGATGGATGACCGTAAAGAACAGGGACACGCAATCCTGCATAGAATTCGGCTCCTTTGATTTTACCAAATGCGAATAAGGTACGCATGTCGGTAACCCCAACTGTAATTGGTCCAAGTCGTGTGGCCAAACCAGCTCTAAAGCCAGAATATTTATTCATGGACATTGGAACGTGTAATCCGAACCATGCATGATCGAAGCTTGGAGTAATCGAAAGTTGATTCGCTATACGCACACGGTGCGGGTTACGACGGTTCTGAATACTCACAACTCCAGTCGCGTTCACGTAGAACCATTTGTAGATGTGGTAGTCGAACTGCAGGCTCAAAGCGGTAGGCAATTGCATGAAGAACGTTCCGTCATCGTCTCCTCCTTCCCAGCCATTTCCTGGCGCTGTAATCAATGAATAAAGCCATTTTGCTTTCCCTCCAACTTTCATGAAGTGCTCACCATCATCTTTTTTGGCATGTCACCAGAGTCAAAGTATCCAGCGTTGGTCCAAAGACCGAAATTTCCACTGGCAATGTTGACGTCGACAACAAAGCGTCCATCAACAAAACTTGCTGGCTGGAGATCGATCCCCATGGCACCGGCATAGTTACTTCCAGTAATTCCAAGATAATTTTGGGAGAATCCTGTAAAACACAGGTTGAGCGCAATAAGCACTCCAAGTAGTTTTAGCGTTTTCATTCGTTTAAGTTTGGTTTCAGTCCTCAATATACTGTATCACAAACTGATCTACAACTGTGGTGATGCATTTGGAGTTTTTCACCGTTTGCAAATGCACTCGGGTTTGTCCCTCCAATGCTTTGTTACCAATAGGCAGACCGTCTGTTCCGTACAAATATACATTATTCTCTAAAGCATCTATGAGACAGATGTAGGTTTTCCCAGATTCTGTTGTAGTGATATGGATATCAGCAATATCGCTGAACGGCAGGATGATTTCTGTGAATCCAATACCTTCGTTGTTTAATACATTGAGCGTATTGTCAGTTTGAACCACAATGGCTTCTTCACTGGAATAAATGATTTCGCCCGATGGGTATTTGTCGATGATGTCCCGTCGTCCTTTTTGATCCATGCGAACGAGTGCGTTGTCTGTTATCGAGAATCGGAAGATTTGATTTGGGACTTTAATTACTTTGGAACCAGGAAGTATTTCGAAGGATCTGAGTGCACGACGTTTTTCAATCTCGAACATCGTGAAATTGAAGTCTTTGGAGGTAAGGCCTGCGAAAAGGCGCTTTTGACTCACCCAAATGTTGATTGGTTTTTCGATGGGTTGCTGAATGGAGAAAGCATCTAATTCCCGTCCTTTTGCATCGAACTGAAGCAGCTTGTTCTGCGCATTTCCAACTAAGAAATAACTGCGTTCGCGCCATCGGTAAAATTTGACAGGCGATGTTGCTTCGGTCTCTAATTTAATGGGGAATCCAGTGGCATAAGCCCCTTTTAAGTCCCACAGATGGATGGAATTTGAAGTGCCCAACTGCACGTACATTTCGCCATTGTAATGAAGGTCAACAACGGAGATTGCGCCCAGAATATCTTCATCGATCTTTTTCTTCCAAGCCAATTGCTTGTCCGAATAGCAAGCCAATTCTCCATTTGTTCCAAGCACTACAACATTACCTTTACCGGGGAGTACTACAAAGTCTTGTATGTCGAATCCGCAACTAAGATTAACCGAAGCACTCAATTCTTTTGTGGATTCTGGAACTGGAATTCCTGTGTAGGTTTCCATGAGTTTGCCTTGATAAACGGCTTTCGAGAAACTGGATTCCTTGCCGACATAGCGCTCAGATACTGCTTTGGGTAACTCTCCGTAGAAACGGTACCGCGCCGTATTGCTCGATGCAATGGTGTTCCCCAGTTTGTAATCTGCAATCATTTTGTCACAAGCCGCTTCGGATTCGGAAATAACTACCACGTCTTCCAAATATTTGATTGTATAAGCCGCATCGGTTGATGGGAAGTCGCCCATTAGTTGGTTGTCAAACAGGTTGCTGTCCAAAGATTGGTTGAGGTCGTTGAGGATGAGAATTGGATCTTGACCACCCAAATAATCAGACACAATCACTTTTTCGCCATCGTACTCTGCAATCACAAATCCGTTCAACATCCATTGATACATAGGACCAGTGGCAAATTCAGTATCCAATGTTGCGTAATAATCGCGCTCGTAAAAATGGTAGTTGGTAATATTTCGAGAGACCAATCCAGCGAAGATGTTCTCATCCTTTACTTGCGTGCCCTGCTCAATTTCGGCATTTCTGGTGATGTAATTCACGCGACCATTCGCTTTGAAGTAGATATCCGTAGCGTTTGCGATGCCCTCTTTTCCGAATGAAATTAAACTGGCAGAGGCCTTTTTATCAATGGGGAAGACTGCATCTTTGCTTCCTTCATGGGCAATTTCTCCTTTTTTTAGATAGAGACTGGTCTTGTAAAATTTCCCCTCGTAGCCATTTATGGATACTTCTGAACCTTCCACTTGAGGTGAAGCACCATTGAACAATTGCTTAATTAACGTTGAAGTCCAATTGATTTCCCCGATAAGTAAGAGATGTGCGCGTTTTTGACTAAAGTAGCCTTTGCTGTAAACGGTGTCGTTGAGCAATTGAATAATGTCTTTTGCCGGGGCTTCTTGAAAGGATTCGATGGCCTCGAAATTGACTTCGTCGGGTCGTAAAACCACGAGTAATTCGCCGTCTGCATCAGAAAAGACAATTTCAGGTACGTAATTGTTCTTAGCACTGGCGATATCCCATGCGTAGTAAGCAATCCACGCAAGGCTTGCAACGAATAAAAGTCCGAGTAAGACGCGCTTGAACATACGTTTCCTTTTTATCAAAAATAGAAAGATACGCGGCTTATATGCGACGGAGATTGAGTAGAAATGAACAGCTAGTTGTGTACTCTAGAAGAGTTCCAGTTGTTCGGGTGGAAGTAGCGTGAAGGATTGACGGTGGTATTTGCAGTCGCCATGTGTTTGAATACCCAAACGGTGCTTTTTTGTAGGGTACCCCTTGTTGCGTGCCCAGTCGTAATGCGGAAATTCTTCAGCGATTTTTTCCATGTACGCATCACGATATGTTTTTGCAAGAATGGAGGCTGCTGCGATAGAGAGGTATTTTCCATCTCCTTTGATAATACACGCGTGTGGATATTTCTTGTGCGGATTGAATCGGTTGCCGTCAATTAAGAGAAAATCGGGCTCTTTCTGCAGTTGATCTACGGCGCGATGCATGGCCAAAAAACTAGCGTTAAGAATGTTGATCTTGTCAATTTCTTCTGGATGTACAAAGGCTACTGCGTAGGCTATGGACTCGGATTCAATGATTGGACGCAGTGCATTTCTTTTGGCTTCCGTCAATTTTTTTGAGTCGTTGAGCATGTCATTTTCGAAATCATCTGGAAGTATGACTGCAGCCGCAACAACAGGGCCTGCCAGACAGCCTCTTCCGGCTTCATCGCAGCCCGCTTCTACCTGTCCTTCCTGATAATGAAGCAAAAGTTTACTCATTCAAACAAATTTGGCAAAAATATTGTAGATTAGGTGATTAGAAACAACGTTTTCGACCAAATTAACGTCTAACTAACAAACAGAAAATAAGATGAAAAAATTGATCACTACTATGGCCTTCGTACTTGGAGTTGTTGCTTTGAGTTTTGCACAGGAACCTACGAATACAGCATCTTCTCAAGGAACTGAGGCTTTGGCAAAAAGCAAGACTTCAGGAAACTACGTTTTTGCCTTGCCGCAAGGAACTACTTCTGAGGAGGTAACAAAAGCAGCAGCGTACTACACAGACCATTTTACGGTTGAATACGATGCAGGAGCGAATGAAGCTTCCATTAATATCATTGGCGATGCAGGGCAAAGCAGACAAATTATGATCCGTTTCCTTTCGGGGTGTGGAGTGGCTTTCGTTGATGTCGATGGTACCCCAGAGAAGCTCATGGATTTTCATGCGAATCATTTGAAATAGAAGAATTTATAAATAGTAGAACCCTGGCAGTTGTGTCAGGGTTTTTTGTGCCTTTTTTTTACGAAATTTGCACCACACGAAAATCAATTCAAAACGATATGAAAAATTTTATTCTAGCCTTAAGTGTTGCGGCAGTGGCAATTGCTTGTTCTGCTCCAGCGAGTGAAGAGGTTAAAAAAGATGATGACAAACTAGGTAAAAGCTACGGGCCTGTGAAGGTAGATGTGAGCAAGGCAATTTCTGTAGAAGAAATGTTGGCTGATTTCGAATCGAAAACCGGAGAGGTAGAATATACATTCGAAGGTGATTTAGTAGAGGTTTGTTCTAAAGCAGGATGTTGGGTAAATATCGATAAGGGAGACGGAGATTTATTTATGGTTCGTTTCAAAGATCACTTTACAATTCCTCCAGGAACGGAAGTTGGAACTGGAGCCTACCTTCATGGTGTGGCGTTCATGGATACAATTCCAGTTGCAGATTTGCAGCATTTTGCAGAAGATGCAGGGAAAAGCCCAGAAGAAATTGCCATGATTACAGAGCCTGAGTTCGAATTGAACTTCACGGCAGATGGCATTACTTTGAAGAAGTAAGAGAATTGTCAAAAAAATATTGAAGCCCCTGCATCTCGACTCCGCTCGATGATCAGGGGCTTTTTTTGTAGAATAATCTTCCGTCAGTTTGTAACGTCCAAAATGGAGAGGGCTTGTATTTATCCACTTTGGAGTCAAACTAGTTAATCGGCGCAAAACAGCGCACAAACCGACGGTCAGTAAAGGGGAGGTAGGGAGCTTTCAGCAATGGATTTAGCTCAAGAAAAGGTGAAGTTTTGGAATAAAAAAAAACGTGCAACTCTGAAAGAATTGCACGCTTCTCTATTTACAGTTCACTTTCTAGTAACAATAGGTGTTTGCATCAATAACTGCCTGTGCAATTAATTGGCGTGCCTCTTTTACGTTAAACGGTTGTAATTCGTTAGCAACGGCCATTGCTGGTCCCATCAAATCCAACTCGCCTTTCATTGCGCGTTTAAGAACCATATCAACGGTTAACATTCTGTTGATTTCGTTCGTCCCTTCAAAAATTCGGTTGATACGAGCATCACGGTAGGCGCGCTCTACGCTAGATTCTGCAGAGAATCCCATTCCACCAAAAATTTGAACAGCTTCATCAACAATAAAATCCAATGCTTCAGATCCTGCTACTTTCAAAATGGCGCATTCAGGAGCAAATTGCTCAATTCCTTTCAAGGTTGCTGCGCCTTTATCCAATCCTTGCTCCATGTAGCCATTGATGGCATCGTCGATATTTTGTCCTGCTCGATAAGTGGCTGATTCTGTCGCGAAAGTGCGAATTACCTGCTCGGCAAGTTTGTATCGGATGGCGCCGTATTTTGAGATAGAACGACCAAATTGTTCGCGTTCGTTGGCATATTTTACCGAATCTCGAATCGTTTGTTTTGCTCCACCCATTACACCAGCAGCCAATTTAATGCGACCAATGTTCAAGATGTTCAAGGCAATTTTGAATCCGTTTTCACGCTCAGAAAGCATGTTTTCAACAGGAACTTTTACGTTGTTGAAGAATACCTGGCGAGTAGAAGACCCTTTGATCCCCATTTTCTTTTCTTCAAATTTTTGCGAAAACGGTAAATAAGTTGGCGAATCCGGCATTGGTAATCCACATTTTTTGCCCGTTCAACGTGTAGTGCTTACCGTCTTCGGATAAAATTGCTTTGGTTTTACCAGAGTTTGCATCGGATCCTGATCCTGGTTCTGTTAAACAGTATGCTGCTTTCCATTCTCCAGATGCCAATTTTGGAATGTATTTTTCGCGTTGTGCGTCATTTCCGTAATATAAAAGTGGAAGCGTTCCAATTCCGGTATGAGCGCCATACGCCACTGAAAATGAGTATCCAGCACCGAGTGATTCTGTAGCCAAAAGACTTGTTTTGAAATCAACACCCAATCCACCAAGGTTTTCGGGCACTGACATACCGAGCAACCCAAGCTCTCCTGCCTTTTCCATAAGTGATTGCATAAATCCTTCCTCCATGCTGTCAATACGATCGAGGTGAGGTTTCACTTCTGCATCAATGAAGTCTTGACACATTTGTTGAATCATTCGTTGCTCTTCGGACCAGTTTTCAGCTGTGAAAATGTCTGAAGGAGCCGTATCTCTGACGATAAATTCGCCGCCTTTAATTGGGTTGTTTTGTGCTTCCATATATTCAATAAATTAGGGTTCTCTAAAAATACGAAAAAACTTGACAATGCATTATGCATGCATAGTTAAAATTACATTATTTTGCTTTTTTTATCACAAAACGTTTTCCTTTGATCCGTTTCATGTGGATATTTTGCAGTGTGCGCTTGAGCGATTTAGACGAAACGGCTGCAAATGCCATATGATCCAACAACTCGATTTTACCAATTTGATGCTTCTGTAATTGACCTTGCTGCGATAAAAAGCCAACAATATCTAACTTTCGCAGCTTGTCTTTTTTTCCGGCGCCAAAGTACAAGGTTGTCCATTCCGATGGAACAGGCATTGCCTTCCAGTTGGGATGAAATTCTTTCTCTGGGAGTGCTAGATACTCTGGAAGATTTTGGTTTTCATTGTAGAGAACGTAGGCATTTCCTTTGTTTTCTGCGCGTGCTGTTCTACCGTTTCGATGCGTAAATGCCGCTTCGTTTTCAGGGAATTGATAATGAATTACGTGTGCCACATCTTCAATGTCGAGTCCGCGGGAACCGAGGTCGGTGCAAACAAGCGTATGAAAACTCCCGTTACGGTACTTTATCAATGCCATTTCGCGTGCGCTTTGATCCATTCCTCCGTGATAACCGATGCAAGAGATTCCTTGCTCCGATAGGCGTTCGGTAACATCATCCACCACTTCACGATAATTACAGAAAACCACGGAGGCCTCTCTGCCAAAAGTGTTGAGGCAAGCTGCTAATCCATCAAAGGCATCGTCGCAATCTACTTTCCATAATTTAAGTCCGCTCGGTTTTTTGTCCGAATTGAATTCAAGCGTCTTCGCGTTGTCAAAGGACCAAGAAACGGGCGTATAATCAATTTTGGTGGCAGAAACAAAAAGCGTTTTGATGTGCTCTGGAAGGTACTCGCGAATGTGCTCCATTTCTTTCTCGAATCCGAATTCGAGGCATTTATCAAACTCATCAATAACCACGTATTGGCATTGGGCAAGATCGATGTGTTCTCGCTTTAGATGATCCAATAATCGACCGGGAGTGGCGATAATTACCGAGGGATTTGCCCTCAATTCGTTTTTTTCAATTCGAACAGGATGCCCGCCATAGCAAGTAGTGCTGGAAAATCCAGATCGCAACGATTTGAATACCTCCGAAACTTGTAATGTGAGTTCGCGCGTAGGAGTGAGGACGATGAATTGTACCGCTTTCTCTTTTCGATCCAAAAGTTGGAGTGCTCCTAAAAGAAATGCAAGGGTTTTACCCGAGCCTGTTTGTGCCAAAAGCCGCACATGGTCGTTTTTTCGGAACGATTCGATGGTGGCTTCCTGAAGCGGTAACAATTGTTCGTGACCGCTATTTTTCAGGAGTTCTTTGATGTTCATTTAGACCATTTCAATAACGCCGGCAGCACCTTGGCCTGTTCCAACACACATGGTTACTACGCCGAATTTCTCGTTGCGCTTTTTCAGTTCGTTCATGATTTGAACGGTCAGTTTCGCGCCTGTACACCCGAGTGGATGTCCAAGAGAAATTGCGCCTCCGTTGACGTTGACAATATCTGGATTCAACGCTGCTTTTCGAATCACTGCCAAAGATTGTGAGGCAAAGGCTTCGTTCAATTCAAAGAGGTTGATATCGTTCATGCTGCGTCCGGCCGCTTTGAGTGCTTTCGGAATGGCATCCACAGGTCCAATTCCCATAATTCTCGGTTCAACACCAACCACGCTGTAAGAAGCGAGGCGTGCCACGGGTTGCAATCCCAATTCGTTCACCATTTTCTCCGACATTACAAGACAAAACGCTGCGCCGTCAGATGTTTGTGATGAATTCCCTGCCGTTACGGAGCCGTCAGCTGCAAATACAGGACGCAATCGCGCCAGTCCTTCAGGTGAGCTTGCTCTTGGGCCTTCATCTGTGTCAACGATATTGATTTTTTCTTGACGTTTTTCGTTTTCATCCAAAAAGATGTGCTTCACTTCGATGGGAACAATATCGTCTTTGAATCGACCAGAATTAATCGCTGCAATTGCCTTTTCGTGCGATTTCACTGCGAACAAATCTTGTTCTTCTCGGGAAACTCCGAATTCTTTGGCGACAGCTTCTGCGGTTAATCCCATTCCCCAATACCAGTTTGGATTTTCTTTACCAACCTTTGGGTTCGGTACGATTCTCCATCCTCCCATGGCCATGGTTGACATCGATTCTACACCTCCTGCTAAAATACAATCGGCCATTCCTGCTTCAATTTTCGCTGTGGCGATGGCAACAGTTTCCAATCCTGAAGAACAGTATCGGTTAACAGTCATTCCTGGAACTTTCACAGTGTCCAATCCCATCAATGAAATCATTCGTCCCACATTCAAACCTTGCTCGGCCTCTGGAGTAGCGTTTCCAACTATCACATCGTCGATGCGCTCTTTGTCCAATTGCGGAACTTGTTCCATGATATGTTTAATCACGTCTGCCGCTAAATCATCAGGACGGTAGAATCTAAAGCCGCCTTTTCCAGCTTTCCCTACCGCCGTACGATATCCGGTTACTATATATGCTCTGTTCATAATTTTGTTTTTTTATTTGGGATTTGAGACGATAGACTTTTAGATAGAAGACACTAGACCAGTGTTCTCTGAAAGCCTCGAA
Source organism: Fluviicola sp. (assembly GCA_043584915.1). Classification (GTDB taxonomy): domain Bacteria; phylum Bacteroidota; class Bacteroidia; order Flavobacteriales_D; family Crocinitomicaceae; genus UBA4466. The sequence continues at coordinate 141,700 of CP121319.1, read as the reverse complement.
TCATTTTTTGTAATTCGAAAATGTTATTCAAAATTGGTTCAGATTCAATTCGAAATAGCTCTTTGCTCAATAGCAATTGTGTTTCCAATTCAAAGCTAGACGCAATACTAATGTCTAGGAATCGAGAAAACTCTTTAGGAGTTGTTCTGCCCGATCCCTCGGCAATATTGGATGCTATTGAAACTGAACTTCTTTTCATTTGATCTGCAAGTCCAAACTTTTCACTGCTTGGAAGATTATTTGTTAATTCATAGACGTTTCGACTAACAGTCATGGCTTGATTCCAAATTTTTAACTCTTTAAAATTGTGTCTCATAAGGTTAGATTTCTATTTAAGTTAGGAATAATTCTAAACTCAGTGAACCTTATTCAAACATCGTTTCAGAAATAACAGAAGGTTCTAAACGAACCGCAATCTATCTCCTGTCTCAAGTCTTATGTCTATCCGTCTCTTGTCTTTTGTCTTTTGTCTTTTGTCTCTTGTCTCCTATCTCATCTAATTCCTCAATACCTTACCTGTCTTGATAATGCTTTCTAATCTTTCGAGCGTCTTGCGCTCTTGACACAATTCGATAAATGCCTTGCGTTCTAAGTCGAGCAAGTACTGCTCAGAAACAACAGCGTTTTCGGACAAATCTCCACCGCAAAGAACGAAACCAAGTTTTTCCGAAATTACGCGGTCGTGCTCCGACATATAATTTCCTGAAAGCATGGAATTCGCACCAACGTAAACGATTCCGAGACCTTCTTGCCCCATCACGGTTACATTTTTCTCCTGTTTCGGACTTACGTACCCTTTGTCTGCTAATTCCAAACAGGCTTGTTTCGCACGTGTTAAATGCAATTCGCGGCTCACAACAACTTCATCCGTTCCTTCTCGCAAATAGCCCAAATCAAATGCTTCATAGGCAGAAGTTGCCACTTTCGCTTGCCCGATTGTAAGGAAGCGTTCGCGCATGCGGTTGATTTTAATGTCTCCGCTGTGGAGTTCGTCCGACAATCGTTTGGCGAATTCTTTCGTTCCGCCACCGCCTGGAATGAGACCAACGCCAAATTCTACCAGACCCATATATAGTTCGGCGTGCGCTACAACTTTATCAGCATGCAGTGCCAATTCACATCCTCCTCCAAGAGCAAGATTGTGCGGTGCAACGACTACCGGGATATCCGAATATCGGACGCGCATCATGGTGTCTTGGAATGCTTTTACGGCGAAATTCAATTCGTCATAATCTTGTTCTACTGCCATCATGAAAATCATTCCGACATTCGCTCCTGCTGAGAAATTCTGACCGTTGTTTGAAATTACCAGTCCTTTGTGTTGTTTCTCCGCAAGGTCGATCGCTTTGTTTATTCCTTCGATTACTCCACTACCGATCGTATTCATTTTTGTGTGGAATTCGAGGTTCAAGATACCATCTCCTAAATCAACCACGGTGGTGTCTTCGTTTTTCCAGAGGGTGTTTGCCTCGCGCAGTGCTTCCAACGAAACACGCTCGTCTGAACCGGGTATTGCTTTGTATCCTTTGCTTTCTCGGTCGTAATACAATTGCTGTCCGTCTTCAAACTTGTAGAAACTCGATACACCTGCATCCTTCATTTCAGTAATCCAGGCAGGGATTGATTTCCCTTCTTTCTCGGCCAGTTCAATTCCTTTTGCCAGACCAATTAAATCCCATGTTTCAAAAGGTCCCAATTCCCATCCGAATCCTGCTTTCAAAGCATCGTCTACTTTGTAAAGGTCGTCTGATATTTCAGGAATTCTATTGGCAACATAAGCGAAAAGCCCTCCAAAAACTTTACGATAGAATTCGCCTGCTTTGTCCATGCCCATAAAGAGCATCTTCGTTCTTTGTTTCAGGTCTTCAATTGGTTTGGTCATTTCCAATGTTGGAAATTTGACCTTTGCCTTTTCTCTGTATTCCAAAGATTCAAGATCCAAAACAAGAATGTTGCTTTTTCCGTTGTCGTCTTTCACTTTTTTGTAAAAGCCTTGCCCAGATTTCGATCCGAGCCAATTATTTTCCACCATTTTTGAGATGTACTCCGGAAGAACAAACAGATCTTTTTCCTCATCGTCTGGACAGTTTTCTTTCAATCCGTTGGCAACGTGAACAAGCGTATCCAATCCAACGACGTCACAGGTACGGAAAGTCGCAGATTTTGGGCGGCCCATAACAGGTCCAGTCAACTTGTCCACTTCTTCCACGGTCATCCCCATTTCTTGAACGGCATGGAAAAGCGACATGATGGCGTAAACACCTACGCGGTTCGCGATAAATGCAGGGGTGTCCTTACAGAGTACCGTTTTCTTACCGAGCATTCGTTGACCGTAATCCATCAAGAAATCAACGATTTCCGGGTCGGTTTTTGGCGTAGGAATGATTTCCAATAATTGCAAGTATCTTGGCGGGTTGAAGAAGTGTGTACCGCAGAAGTGTCTCTGAAAATCTTCGCTTCTTCCTTCCAGCATCATTTGAATTGGGATGCCTGAAGTATTTGAAGAAATCAAAGTTCCGGACTTGCGATGCTTCTCAACGTTTTCGAAAACCTGATGTTTGATATCCAATCGCTCAATTACAACCTCCATAATCCAATCGCAATCTGCGATCAACGCCATATCATCGTCAAAGTTACCTGTCTGAATGCGCGATGCAAAAGACTTGCGGTAGATCGGTGAAGGGTTGGATTTTAAGGCAAATTGCAAAGCGTCATTCACGATGCGATTGCGGTGTGTTTTGGAATCGGTACTAATACCTTTCTTTTGTTCAGCTTCGTTCAATTCTCTCGGAACAATGTCCAACAAAACGACTTCACAGCCGATGTTGGCAAAGTGACATGCGATGCGTGACCCCATAACTCCGGATCCAAGAATTGCAACTTTACGAATGTGTCTGTTCATATTTTAAAAATTACTCATTTCTCTATCTAGGGCCATATCAATGCGTTCGGCCACTTCAAAAAACGTATTTAATTTCCCTTTTGGGATGGTATCGATGATGCGCTCGTTGAAACCTAGAACTACATCTTTGGCGATGCGTCGTTTTTCAACGCCTTCGTCCGTGAGGAAAATCAACACTTTACGTTTGTCGTTTTTATCTACTTCGCGACGAATCCATCCTTTTTCTTCCATTGTTTTCAACGTTCGAGAAAGGCTGGTAGGTTCCATACCCATTTTCGGACCCAATTGGGTGCTTGGCGTCCCTTCTTTGTCTATATTTAACATGATGAATCCAACCGAAATACTCACGCCATAATCGTTGGCTTTTTGGTTGTACATGCGCGAAGTTTTGTGCCACAGATGACGGAGAACGAAGTCCACCATGTATGCGCGTTCTTTCTTTTTACTCATAGCTTAGTTTAAAGTCCTTAAAGCTAAGAATAATTTCTATGCATTCACAGTAATTTTAGTCGGGAATGTATTATGCATGAATAGTTTTAAGAATCATTAGCAATTCAAAAATATTTTGTAGTCAGATAGTTAGGTGCAAGATGATTTGAAATGAGGTTTATGAACGAGGTATTGCTTTTATTCCGTAAATAATTCAAAAGGTAGCCAGCCTTCTTTCTCTCTTATTTTCTCAATATCCAAGATACGTTGATCTGAGAAGAAAAGATGTAACTTTTGCTTGTCTTCGGATAGGTAGCCATAAATGAATTGAATTTCTGGATTGTCGAGGCAAGATGTTAGCGATAGTTCGAAACAAGTTTTTAGCTCTTTTTTAGTATAGCTGCATGAATTTGCAACGAGAACTTCTGTCCAGTTAAAGTAAGCGATATCTATGCTGTCCTGTGATATGATGACGAACATGTTCTCATGGTCTGCTTTTTTAGTGGAGTCCTCCACTGACCAAATTTTTTCAAGGATGTCTTGCTTGAAATCCTTTTCAAAATCGCTTTGACCGAAAGAATTAGATGTGAAAAGTATAAAAAGAGCAAAGAGCGTCGGCCTCCTGGACATGATGAGTGTTTTTACGAACTTCTCAAACATCATACCATTAAATTGATGATAAGCTTCTGTCGTTGTAAACCAATCTGCGGAGTTACCAGGCCTCTTTCGAAATATTTACCGAACCTTTAAATGCTGCGATTTTCTTCTCGTTTTGGTTGAAGAGATTGACCGAATATATGGCCAGCGTTTTCCCACGATGGATTTCGTCGCAAATAACAGTGAGCACGTCATTTTCTTTGACTGGAAGAAGATGAGAAATAGAGGTTTCGATACTTACACATTTATTCCCATGACTGTTCGCGGCGAAGGCCAGGGCAGAATCAGAAAGGGAGTAAGAAATACCACCATGAGCAATGTGATGACCATTCAGCATTTCAGAGCGTATGGTGCACGAAAGGGTGCATTGACCTCTGTCTAGTTTGTCAACAGAAAGTTGCATCCAGCGACTAAAAGCATCGCCTTCAAGCATCAATGCTACAATTTCCTGGGGTGTTTTCATGCTTCGATTCCACGAGACATCAAGGAGATCATAGCTGCCATTACAATAAACAATTGCGTTGCGGTATCATCGTCCAGGGAAGTTCCATCCTCGTCTTTCGTAGTGATTTCCATCATCATAAAGCGAATCAATTCTGATTGCTCCGTGAAATCGTGAATGATGTCTTCGTTCTCGCTCTCAAAATATTGATCGAGCATCTCAAAAAACGGCTGTTCAAACGCATCAATATCATCTTCGGTGATGTTGCGAACTTTTACCTGTTCTTGCGTGAATGCCTCAGAGATTAAACAGTAATAGTAAATCAAAAGACCTTCCAATTGCTCGTTTTGATATTCAACTGAGGCGGACATAATGTACCCGAGTAGCGTTTGTTGCGCAACTGCGTAGGTTTCAGAAATGCGTCCGAGTCCTTCGTCATCAAGGTTGTCAATTTTGTTGATGGCTTTCTCAATACTGTTAATGCTCACTTGCTTCATAAGGGAAAAAATATTTCGCATAAAGGTAGTCCATTTTAGATAACCGCTTGTCCATTCGTACTGAAATCCTGCGAGAGGATCGCTATATTTGAGGGCGCATGAAGAATGCACATTTGAAAACCTGCAATTAACAGCACATGAAGAAGATATTTTTAGGCTTTGTAGCCATAGCATTGAGCTTTCAAGGATTAGCACAGCAAGAATTGACGTTGGAGCAGTCGATATCTGGCATTCGTTCTATTTTTCCCGAATCCATTTTGGATTTTCAGTGGATGACAGATTCTAAATGCTACACGCAACTTTCGTCTGATTTCGGTTATTTATTGAAAGGAACCGTGAAAGGCGATGAGATGGATACGTTGTTGTCCACGCAAGAATTCAATGAGGTCGCCGGAGCGCAGTTGTTCGCAATTTATGGGGTTGAGTGGAAGGAAGCGTCCAAATTTTGGATCAGCAATCGTGGAAACTATTATGAGTTCGATATCAGCAACAAAACAGCGAAAACACTTGTAAGTCTTCCTGAAGATGCCGGCGACACAAAACAAAGCAAATCCAAAGGGCATGTAGCTTACACGGTTGGAAACAATGTGCGTATTGCAACGGTGGATGGAAAGGAGCATGTAGTAACCGATATCGAAGATGAAAACATTGTTTCGGGACAAGCGATTGCACGCAGCGAATTCGGAATCACCCAAGGATTTTTCTGGTCGCCAAACGGCGCGCGATTGGCATTTTATCAAAAAGATGAAAGCAACGTAGCTGATTATCCTTTGTTGGACAATTCAACAACTCCGGGAACATTGATGAATATAAAGTACCCAATGGCGGGGCAGGGATCGGAAAAAGCCCGTGTGGGAATCTACGATTTAAGTTCGAAGAAATTGGTCTATTTCGAAGCGAGAGGTGGTGAGGATAATTACCTAACCAATCTTTCATGGACACCAGACAACAAGCACGTATTGATTGCGGAAGTGAACAGAGATCAAGACCATATGTGGTTGAATGTATACGATGCAGCAACTGGGAAGTTTGTAAAGACGCTACTGGAAGAGGAAAGCGATACGTGGACAGAACCGGAGCATCCTGCGTTTTTCCCGATGGAGAATTCCAACAATTTCGTTTGGGTTTCAGAAAAAGATGGATTCAACAACTTGTACTATTACAATTTTGAAGGCGAATTGATTCAGAAATTGACAGATCATGATTTCATTGTCCAAGACATCATTGATTTTGTGGACGGTCGTTTGTATTATCAAACTACTGGTGAAACTCCTACGGAAAAAATTCACCGTCAATTGGGGACATTGGAAATGGAAGATCAAATGGCGGGAGTGAAATACTTGAAATCTTTGCCGTATGTAGATAGTGATCGTTTGGCAGTTCATGGCTGGTCTTTCGGTGGGTTTATGACTACTTCGTTGATGTTGCGAAACGCTGGGACGTTCAATGTTGGTGTTGCAGGTGGACCAGTGACCGATTGGAAATACTACGAAATTATGTACGGTGAGCGCTACATGGATCGTCCGGATGAAAACCATAGCCGTAAATAGAGCTTGTCATCTTTTTTTATCATTTAGACGAAAGTTCCCAATAAGTTTTGTGTAGAAATCGAAATGAGTTTACCGAAAAAAGGATCGAGAGTTATCGAAATTGAATCGGGCAGTTATCGCTGGTTGATTCGAAAAAAGCCCACCTACGCTCAAGGTATCGCTCATGGAACTTTGATGGTGGCAATTGAAGATACGCGTGATGACGCTCGAGGCGTATTGTTGGTTGATACCCAGATTTTTCGTCCAGATAATTGGGTCAAACCGAATCAGACGGCTGTTACGCCAAGTGTTATTCGAAAAATGATTCAAGGTGCAATTAAGGAAGGTTGGAATCCAAATTCAAATGAAACGTTCCAATTTCAATACCAGCTTATTTGTGATGGTATCAATTGATATCTAAGTAATTATTTTGCCAAGGGTCATTTTGGCGGGGGGAAGGTGGTCCTTTTTTAGACTGTAAACGTTTTCCATCAAAAACGCTGTATACGATTCCAGCATGTAATACTCCACTTAACGATTTGCCTCCCCATCGATCCCATAAGAAGTTGGCGCCAATACCTGCAAAGCCTGCCATTTTCCGATTTATAGGTATGTTGTAATGAAAAGTGGTGTTGTAGCGATATCCGAAGAAGGAGTTTTGACCAGCTTTTAGGTTTACGCCGATCCTATGGTTCCACGAAATGTACTTGGTTTTTATTGGGATTCGATATGTTCCACGAAGAAATGCGGGAATTGTAAACGCACCCGGATAAAGGGCAAATCCAGTTCCGAATCCTACTGAAAAATGTTGACTAATGGTGTGAGAGAATGACTGTTCCAAAGCAAAGGATGCGCGCTCCTTTTGATACGATCCAAGGTGTGGATATCCCACTTCGATGCGTGTGAATCCAGAAATGAATAGGTTGCGTTGCGACAAACTGGCATGCGCCAAAAATAGAAATAAGAAAAGTGCAAGTAGTTTATTCATCGGCTCCAGCGTTTAATGATGATACATCCCTTAGGTCTCCATCAATATCTGTTGTTGGATAGCCAGGTGCTCCTGTCGCAAAGTCAATTGCGGTGGAGGTATTTTTAAGGTGCAAATCGCCCGAATTCATATTTACGAAACCAACATCAATTGGGCTCGTTAAATTGTACGAAATAGTCGCTATATCGTAAAATGTTTTCATGTATTCTTCAGATGGATTTACGACTATATTTCCATAAATCGCAACGTTGGTGGTCGTTTCAAATGACTTTGCGACATAAATTGAATAATTCTCTTTTTGCACCAGACTATTGAAGCGGATCACGACATTTTCATTGTGAAAACTAAGATCTTCAAGTGTTCCCAACGTGATTGAATATTGATTGTCAAAAAGAAAATTATTCTCAATGATCAACGAATCTCCACCCGGGTGATTGGAATAATACATGATGCCATTTTTTGGGTAGCCAGAAATGATATTCTTGCGAACTTTACCCGAGCTTCGCACACTGATCGCATTTCCAAAAGGTTGGTCACCTGCAATAAATCGACTTTTTTCGATGCAGACATTTTTCCCTTTCCAATAGATAGCATGGTGCGGTTGGGCCATCGCAGCACCCGTTTGTGAGAGTGCAACATTGGTGAAAGTGCAGTTGGAAATATGACCATTTGGCGCATCTTCATGACTGTCGATCGCATTGAACCCTATATTTTCAAAGGTGCAATTCTCTATTTTCACATTGCTCGCCGGGCCAATAAATCCAACCATAAGTCCATTCCATTTAATGTTCTTGAAGGTGCAATTTCGAATGGTTACAAAATCGGCATTTCCAATACTTAAGGTGGCCCCATCGAAAGTGCAATTTTCAATCACAAGGCTATCGAATTCATGGCCGTCCACGCGCAAGCTAGTCGTGAAGGTTTGATTAGAAACATAAGATGTTGGAGCCAAATTGTCCTCTTTTCGACAGGCGGTGAAAATTAATGCAAACAGCAGTATTCCAATAAGTTGTGTTTTAACAAAACATCAAAAGAAACACTGCTAGAAGGATTTAAATTGATGTGTACCGCCAAAACCTTGGCAGAAAAGTACGAGGCGAATAAGGAAATTACTTCAAAATACGTTCACGCAACATCACGCGGTCACGAAGCTATTCAGTTGGCTGTGATGATATGCCGAAAATCCCACATCAATCTTCGGCAACAGGAATGCAGGCCATTCCAACCACCGGTGTGGCAATGGGGGTCCAATACAAAGAACTTCAAGGTTTGGCTGAGGATTTTGGGGGTGAAAACCCAGTTGTTGTCTGTTCGCTAGGAGATGCGTCTTGTACAGAAGGTGAAGTGTCTGAGGCATTCCAAATGGCGGCTTTGAAACAGTTTCCAATCATTTATTTGGTGCAAGATAATGGCTGGGATATCTCTGCCAATGCCGAGGAAACACGAGCACAGGACATTACCTATTACGCACAAGGTTTCAAAGGAATCGAGGTGCGAACGATTGATGGAAGCGATTTTGAAACATCCTACCAGACAATGGAAGAAGTAATTGCCACTGTTCGAAAAGAACGACGTCCATTCCTTGTGCATGCAAAAGTGCCGTTACTTGGGCATCATACTTCTGGTGTTCGTAAGGAATGGTACCGAGATGATCTGGAAGAAGCAGCGAAAGATGATCCATATCCGAAGTTGAAAAATTTGCTTCGTGAAGCAGGCATTGATGAGGCGGACATTATTAATATTGAAGCAGATACACGTAAAAACATAGATGCAGAATACGATCGAGCGATCAAGGCGGAAGAGCCAGTACCTGCATCCATTACCGATTTTATTTTTGCGCCTACTCCAATTACGGAAGAGGCAGGCGAGCGCGAACCAAAAGGGAAGAAGAAAACCGTCATGGTGGATTCGGCACTTTTTGCCGTACGTGAGCTAATGGACAAACATCCGGAAGCCTTGCTTTACGGTCAAGACGTTGGTGGACGCTTGGGTGGTGTGTTCCGCGAGGCCGCTACCCTGGCACAGCAATTTGGAGATGATCGCGTGTTCAATACGCCGATTCAAGAAGCATACATTATCGGTTCAACGGTTGGAATGTCAGCAGTTGGATTGAAACCCATCGTTGAAGTTCAATTCGCCGATTACATTTGGCCAGGACTCAACCAATTGTTTACGGAAGTGAGCCGTTCATACTACTTGTCGAATGGAAAATGGCCGGTTGGCTGCATCGTGCGTGTTCCAATTGGAGCGTATGGATCAGGAGGACCTTATCACTCATCAAGTATCGAGTCTGTATTGACGAACATTCGCGGAATCAAAGTGGCATATCCATCAACAGGAGCAGATCTAAAAGGATTGATGAAATCATCGTTCTACGATCCGAATCCAGTGGTGATTTTAGAACACAAAGGTTTGTACTGGTCGAAAATTCCGGGAACGGAAGGCGCTATGTCGATTGAGCCTGACGAAGATTATGTGGTTCCATTTGGAAAAGCACGAACAGTTATTGAAGCGGATGCAAATAAAATTGCAGAAGGAGAAAGTTGCGCGGTGATTACGTATGGTCGCGGTGTTTATTGGACACTTGAAGCTGCAAAACACTTCGAAGGACAAATAGAAATTGTTGATTTGAGAACGTTGAATCCATTGGATTTCGATGCGATCAATGAGGCGGCGCAACGCCATAGCAAAGTGATGTTGGTAACCGAAGAATCGGAGGAAGCCTCATTTACACTTGGGTTGGCAGGACGTATCCAACGCGATAACTTTGAAGCTCTCGATGCTCCTGTGTCCATCGTAGGATCAGTTGATACTCCGGCAATTCCATTGAATTCAATTTTGGAAGCCGAACTTCTTACGAATGGTGAAAAAGTGAGGTCTGCCTTGACAGATTTACTCAATTATTAGTAATGCATAACGCAGCGGTTACTGTTACAATGTTGTCTTCATTGCTGCTTGTAGTGTGCATGCTGACATTACTTTTTATTCTGATTTCACTTATCTTTTTCTTGAACAAGTACAATCAAGAAGGCGGTTTATTGGGCGGAAACTGGATGAAAAAGGTGTACCGCAAAAGCCAATCATTCGTGGAAACTCTGGATGATGAATCCGTGAAGAAGTCTGTGTACCGCCGATTGAAATTAGTCCGCGTTTTTTTGAAGATTCTTTTGGTTTCGTTGGTAGGAGTGGTAGCAGCAATTATTTTGTGGATCCTTGTTTAAGTTCTGATGTCGACTGGTGGTATGTAGTTTACGATCTTGACTTCATCAACTTCAAAACCGTGAACAATTGCCAGTAAAAGTTCATACTGTGCTTCGATTTGAGCGCTTTCAATTTGAGTTCTTTTCCTGCGAAATCGGCAATCAATTCCTTTAGTTCTTTGTGGAAGATAAAGGATTCTATTCCTACGTTTTTTCGAGCTTCGAGTACGTTTTGCGGTAAAAATGCTTTGATTTTCTGGCGGTCGTGGATGCGCTTGACTTGTTTTTGATTGGCCACCTCTTCTTTCCAATTTGGATTCATTACTTCGTGCAAAGCGCCAGGATATTGTTGGTACAAATGGTGATACAATCCGCCGTAAGCCTTTTCAGATTGCGGAATGCTCAAACAAGTTTCAATCAATGTTGGGTTGTAAAAAGGCGTAGTGCTCCAAACGTATTGCCTGTTGCGATCTTCTCCCTCAAATGCCCAATTGATACCCGCTTCACGAATGAGATAGTACACATACTTATCGTCAAAGGAAGCAAAAGGGTAAGCGTCGAGATGTCCAATAATGTTTTCTTCCAATTCAATTTCAGATACACCCACTAGTTTGGCGGCTGTTTCCAAGGAGCAAAAGGCATTGTACCGCATCAAATAGCGCATCAGTCCTTTCATCGAACGGATGGATTTCAAAGCAGAAAGATCCACAAAAAACTTACCACCTCCATCTCCAGTAATCGTGGTCAGATTTTTATCGACGTGCATGCGGTAATACGGCAAAACATAACTCATAGAGAGGTAGTTGATGCCTTGTTTGAATCCAAGTAATTCTTCAGCGTCCTCCAATACAGGCGGGTGAATTGGAAAGATTTCGTGTTGCTTTAGTTCCAATCGGTTCACAATTTCTTCCGAGGAAGAATCGTCGAGATAATCGGTGCCATCTTTACGACTGTACGTAATAAACGGAATGTCTTGATCCAATTTTTTTGCGCCTGCGGCAATCAGTCGCGAATCCAATCCACCGCTCAACGAAACGGAAGGGTTTTTCAGAAGATCCAATCGAGACTGTAATGAAGCGTCAAATTGTTCCTGGATTTTTGGAGCAACGTCCTCTATTGTTTTGCTGCCTCCAAGCGTATCCAAATGAAAGTATTCGTACAAGGAAATATGTCCATCGCCATGAATGTGCAAAATACTGCGCGGCGGCAATCTGCGGACCTTTTTCCATATCGTATTTGTTCCGAGATCAGTTCCTAACAAAAGGTTCATGCCAAGGTGAAGCCGATTGTATTTGGGTTGTGCAAAATGAGTGATGCATGAAATATTCCGGCTCACAATGAATTGATCGTTATCCTGCCAATAATATACAGGCAATCGCCCCCATGAATCGTTCACGATATACATGGATTTAGAGTTGCGATCGCGGTGCATGAAAACAAATTCACCATCCCAAAAGCGCACTTTTTCAATCACTTCATCAAATTGATAAGCGTCCAGAAGTTCGGTGAGTTCCTTAAAATGCTCACGCGGATCTACGTTGTACACCATTCCTTCGAAGTAGGATCGATGTTTTTCGAGAAACTCGTGCGGATACCCTTTTGGATACTGCCCGGTAAATTCAAAGTAGTCATTTTTCGACCATTCAATTTGCTCCAATCCATCGTTGTGATAGGGTATATTATCAGGGTGTTTTAATCCAGAAGATCGAAGGTTGAATCCAGGCATAAGTGCGCGTAATGTCACAAAAATACAATAAAGCGGCTACTTTGGAAGCATTCCCTCAACAGTCCAATGAAAGTCGTCCTGGAGTAACGGAAGTGTTTCATTTTTCACGCGTTTGCAGCGCCACAATAATTGATTGTTTTGGGTGAAAATCCAATCGTTCCCATTCCGTATCACTTCAATCGATTGACCCGTTTTGTTGAGTTTGAACTGATTGGAACCTTCTGGAAGTTGAATGGCATAACTCTGAAATTGACCGTCAAATGTTTCCGTGATCAAAAAACCGTACGGATGAAAATGAAGGTGCTTGTAGGATAGGGGAGCGATGCCTTCTGGATAGTGCTGAGTGGCTACAACGGCATAGGTTTGGTGGTTGAGCGATTTTTCGGTGGGTGCACTGAAGTTTTTGTCGAATAAGGGCAGGGCGCATTCTAGCAGTATGAGGGCAATGGCTACTCCTTTGAGCAATCGATGAAGCATCGGTTTTAGTTCTGCCGACGGTTGACGAATGGGAGCTACTTCCGATGCACTTAATAGTTGATAGAGCGATCGAAGCGATGGTGCTACGATATACAGAGAGGTCAGCAGCAATGCGAGCGAGAGCAATTTCACCGTTATGTCAAACCCAACATTTAGAGCAAAAACGTTTGCAAAGATTCCAAGTGCTAAAAAACCTCCAATCAATCGGGTTTTGCGGAGGAAAAGTAACAGACCTGCCAGTATTTCAATGAAGCCCATAAATCCTGCGTATGCTTTGCTCGTACCCATCAAACTCCAAAACAAGATGTCTTTGTCCAGAGTGCCGACTTCGGCATGTAGAATATTTGGAGGTGGAGTAGGAAATTGTAGTCGTGTCCATTTTTCCAATCCATATTTGATTAAGAAGAAAGCAAGGACAAACGAAAGAATGGCGCGCAACCAAGGCATGATCTGGATCGCTTTATTTCTTTGCTTTAAAATCAGAGAAATGATAATGGCGAAAATTCCAAGAAATGCCGTTTGAACGTAAAGATGGATACTATCAGAGAAGCTATACGTATCTGAAAGTAAGGCATTATTGGATCCCGAAATGGCCTTCGAGATGGGTAGGAATATTTGGGTGGCCCATGTGCCTACCTCTGGAATTAAGTCCAAAGGAAAGGGCAAGAAAAGAAAAAACAGGCACAACCAGGCGCCTGTAATCAGTGGTATCGGGTTTATTTTTTCCAAGATACTTTCGGTTGAATAAGGAATACTCCCAGTCCAATGAGTACCAATAAAATGAAAAGCTCTTTCGATGATTGCTTCACACTTCGTTTGTTAAAATAGGGACTGTTCTTTTTTCGATAGTTGTCGGTAGCTTCAAAACCAATCATGGTAACGTCTCCTCCGTGGTATTCTTGAATCGCTTTTTCGTCAAAATTTACTTGTTGATAATACCAATGTTCGCATACCGTATCTCTAAATCGAATGCCGTCATCACCATAAGAATAAGCTCTGCTACCAATTTGTACAACGCAATCACCACTCATACGAATCAAGGTATCATATACAGGGGAAGGCATTACTATTCCAAATTTATCTTCAGAATTCGGAAGTTCCGCAATTTCTCCATGATGACTTTTCAGACTTACTATGGAGGTTTGCGCGTTCAATATAAAGCCACAGAATAGGGCGAAACTGAAGAGAAGTGTTTTCATGTCTTTGTAAGTTGTTGTTTTTTGCCTGTACAGATGATGTTAGAATTGGTTCATGACTTTCAACAATTTTACGCTCATAACATTTTTAAACCCTTTAAAACAGAGCGATGAATGGTTGTATCTTCGATAGATATTACCTCATCATGAAGCTCAAAAAAGAACATACAGTCACCGAAATTTCCGCTCTAATTGATGGGAAAGTTGTGGGTGATCCGAATCATCTGGTAACTGGATTGAATGAAATTCATCGCGTTGAAGCTGGAGATTTGATGTTTGTGGACCATCCGAAATACTATCAAAAAGCATTGAAAAGTGCTGCAACCACAATATTAATCGATCAGGAAGTGGAGTGCCCAGAAGGAAAAGCGCTGATCATTTCAGAGCAACCCTTCGATGATTACAACAAGTTGACACGGCATTTCGCGCCAACAATAGCCTGGACAGGAGCGGTTGGGAATAATGCCAATATTGATCCGAGTGCAATCATTTATCCGAATGTTACCATCGGACACGATGTGACTATTGGGAAGAACGTCACCGTTTATCCTGGAGCCGTCATCGGAGATCGATGCATTCTGGAAGACAACGTAATTGTGGGTTCCAACTCGGTGATTGGCCATTATGCCTTTTATTACAAGAAGAAAGACACCGGATACGATCGAATGCATTCGTGTGGTTCGGTACATTTGGAAAAAGGTGTGGAAATAGGCGCTCTTTGCACCATCGATGCGGGTGTTTCTGCTATGACCATTGTTGGATCAGGAACCAAAATAGACAATCAAGTTCATATTGGACACGATACCGTTGTTGGTAAAAACTGTTTAATGGCAGCGAATGTCGGAATTGCAGGCTGTGTCACCATTGAGGACCGCGTTACCCTTTGGGGACAAGTAGGCGTGGTAAGCGATATTGTTATTGGTGAAGGAGCTGTGGTGCTTGGTCAGGCCGGAGTAGGAAAAAGTCTGGAAGGCGGTAAATCATACCTGGGAAGTCCATGTGACGAAGCCAGAAAAAAATTCAGAGAGATTGCAGCCATTCGCAAACTCCCAGAAATAATCGAAGAGCTCTAATGGAAACAAGGTTGCTCCAAAATATGGAAAACCAAATTCAGTTGAAGGATTTCAAACTGAATTCATTGTTGGAGGTAACCAATGCCATCAACCTGAACAAGGACGTTCGTGATTTAACGCGTTTGTTCGAGTTTATCGTGAAGGAGCAGCTTGGTTATGACAAGTTCATTTTGTTCAACAAACAAGACGAATGGAATTGCTTGTTGCGCGTTGGGGTAAAAACGAAAGTCAATAAGTTCGATGTTGACAAAGAACTCGGACGATTCAGAGATATTACGGTGATAGAATCTTCGCATTCGCCATTACTTAGTGCGTTTGATGTCATCGTTCCCGTGCTGCATAAAGATCGCGCCCTTGCTTATTTGTTGATCAAAGGAATTGAATACGATGGTCACCTGAACAAGGCGATTAACTACATGAGCTTCATTCAAACGCTTGCCAATATCATTGTTGTTGCCATCGAAAACAAACGCATGGCGCGCGTGAACATCAAACAGGAGCGGTTGAAGAAAGAATTGGAGGTGGCTTCTGCCATGCAACAATTGTTGTTTCCTTCAAGTTTGCCAACAAACAAACGAATGGACATCTCTGCGATGTACAAATCGAGACACGAAGTTGGAGGAGATTACTACGACTTTATTCCGTTGGGTGATGACGAATACATCATGTGTATCGCCGATGTATCCGGCAAGGGAATTAGCGCAGCCATGTTGATGGCCAATTTTCAGGCAACTTTAAGAACGATTTTCCAATACCGAGAATTCAATATGGAGGAATTGCTCGGTGAGTTAAATGAAAAAGTGATGTCGAGTGCAAAAGGGGAGAAGTTCATTACTTTTTTCATCGCGCACTATGATGCGAATACGCGAAAATTGTCGTACGTCAATGCAGGGCACAATCACCCATTCTTAACAAACGGGAAAAATTTCGAACCTTTGGATAAAGGAACCATTGGACTCGGAATGCTCGATGAATTGCCTTTCCTCAACGTAGTCATTTTTTCGAAACTCGATGAGTGGAAAGGGCCGCTCGATTTAGTGGATGATACGGCGATTTTTAGCTGTAGATTTTTCTGAATTGTAATTAACCTTCCTGATGGTCAATGATTAGTGGATTAAATACTCTAAGATATTTCGCGTTCTTGTCCGTGTTTCTGTTTCACGCAGGAGGCGATTTTTTTTCTTGGGGTTTGTTCGGAGTTGAGTTCTTTTTTGTCCTTTCCGCCTTTCTTCTGACCAACCTGGCTTTGGGTGAATTCCGAAGAACTGGACGCATAAATAATTGGAATTTCTTCATGAGAAGGAGCCTTCGAATTTTTCCATTGTACTTCTTTTTCCTCCTGATAATTTTTGTGATGCTACCACTCGTAGGTTTGATGTTCGACAAGACGGTAGCGTCATCAAACAATGGGTGGATGTATTTTTCGTTCCTGGCCAATTTTGATACGAGCGAAAGCATCTATCCATTAAAATTTCTTTGGTCTATTTCTGTGGAAGAACAGTTTTATTTGTTCTTTGGGTTGGTTGGCATCTTTTTGCTCCGTACAAGAGTGCTAACAGTGCTGCTTCTTTCAGTTTTACTGATATCCTATTTCTTGTACGTGTTCTTAAGCGATGTTCCGGGGTACATGCATACGCTCTCCCAATTACCCAATTTTGTCGTTGGGATCGCCGCCGGGTATGTTTATTTCCATTATCAAAAAATACATCCTGTGATATTAATGACGCTCCTGTTTGTTTCTTTTGGAGCAATCTGTTTTGTGGAGCAAGAGTGGCTACTGTATCCTATTATGGCGCTTTTCTTTGGCAGTGTTATTTTTACCTGCATTCAATATTGGCATTGGTTGGATCGATTAAGAATCTTCAAGTTCACAGAATATTGGGGGGGGTATACTTATGGCTTGTACGTATACAGCGGATTGATGATTCTGTTTGGTTGGTTTGTTATGCCACAGGGACATTTGCTCGTTTCCGTAGCAGTGTTCATTCTGCTGCACGCCGTAGCCTGGATGTCTTTCGAATTGTTTGAGAAGCGCTTTTTAGGGTTAAAAAAGAAGTTCCGAACGTAATCCTAACGCAACAAATACATCTTACCAAAGTTCTTGGTGAAGTATTGATCTGCTTCTGTTTCACGATGTTCAATGGATTGACCATTAATTCGAGTCTTCACACGGTAGAGATACACACCATTCGCCAACGGATCGCCGAACTCATCTGTTCCATCCCATGCGAACTCTGTAATGTTTCTACCAATTTGAATAGGTCCGAGTTCGTCTTCGCTAATTTCACGCACCACGCGCCCAGAAACAGTCATGATTTGTATCAAAACATCATCAGGTACTTCCGATCCTGTTAGCGTAAATACAAAGCGTGTGCTTGTACTAAACGGATTCGGATAGTTCATCATTGCGGTAATCGTAGATTCATGGATCACCTCAAAATCTACCTTGTATTCCAGATCTCCAGAAAGGTTGCCCGTCTTATCCGAACCTTGAACCGATAACGTGTACATTCCGTCCATTTCAAATTCTGTTGGCCAAATAATTTGGAAACGTAAGTTTTGCGGATTCGCAGGAATCCATTGCATTATGGTATTTCCTGCGCCATCAACAAAAGGAGTGCGCGTTTGATTTCCGGTAGGGTCTGTTAGGTAAATTCCAAACAAAGAAGTATCAGCCGTATTGTCCATTACTAAAAATGGATTGTCATCTTTTAGCGTAATCAAAACCTCACCAAAAGGATCAATAATGTCGCCATTTAAGATGTGCGTGCCATTGAACGTAACATCCAGAATCGGATGCTCATCATCGGG
Source organism: Fluviicola sp. (assembly GCA_043584915.1). Classification (GTDB taxonomy): domain Bacteria; phylum Bacteroidota; class Bacteroidia; order Flavobacteriales_D; family Crocinitomicaceae; genus UBA4466. The sequence continues at coordinate 123,773 of CP121319.1, read as the reverse complement.
TGCTACATTAAATGGAATTTGCAAAAGGTTGTTGAAGTGTTCTTGTTCTGGTTGGTCCGTAACTGAGAAGCTCCCATTCACATACGGGTTTACCTCCATCCAAAAAGAGTTGGAACCAGGCATATCAAGCGTAGAGAAGGTGATTACGTCTCTTAATGTGTCTGGAACGCGCAATGAGTCTTGACGCGGATAATCAATATCAATGCGTAATCCGTTTTCATCTTCAACCCAGTAATTGACCAAAAGAGAGTCCATGTCGATATTGTAAATATTCACAACATCTACAGCGAACGTAATAGAATCACCCTCCTGCACAACCGTTGTTCCCGGAGACCAGACATATCCATTCGAGCCGTCAATGGCTGCTTCTGGAATTGGGGAATAAAGTACATGCCATCGATCAATTTGCGCAGGCGTAATGGTTACGGAATCATAATAGAACGCTCCAAGTTTGATAAACGGATATTGCGCCGCATCTATGATGGCATTCAAGTTAATCAAGGAATCGTTGGACGTAAATAAGGTGTCTATCTGAGTTTGGAAAACACCGTTAATATCATAACCATTGATAAGTAGTCGCGTGCTATCCACACTGTTAACTTCTATTGCGTCCTGTTTCCAATAAACGTTATTCCAATTAGAGGCTGGACCTATCATTTTTGAGTATTCTTGACCTTCGTCAATAGTTCCGAGGATGCTTGTGGTTAATGAAATATCATCGCCTTCATTGGGCGCAATAACTTGCACTGCAGATGAAGACTCTCCTTTTTTTACATAGGTTGCAAACGAACTGTTGAAATTTGCCGGAACAATTTGATCAAGGCCAAGAGAGTCGAATGTATTGTACATATCTACAGAATCCAATGAATTCCAGAGATCGTAGCGCGTTGTCATTGGAGTGTAAATCAAAATATGGTGTCCATCTGGCACTGTATCTAGCACAAATGACTGGAATGATTCGAGTTGTGCAAGGTTGTCTTGTCTGAAGGTAAAGTACGGCTGATTTATGGTGTTATTTGCAAGTACCCCCGGATAGTCTAATCGCCTCCAAGGTGTGAGTGTGACGGGGTCAATTACTGCAACCTGAATTTTTTGGGCTAAAGAAGTTCCCACTCCGTAGCCAAGTTGGTTGGCATTTAAAAAGAACGCATTGTAATAAACTTCAGGGATGGTAGAAGCGCCTTTTACGTTCAGTGATAGTTCATTCACATCTGGAGAGAATTCACGCAGACGTGTCGTTCTATTGTGATCAATATTGGTTAGGCCATTGTTCTTGAATTGAAAGAAATGATCTTGTCCCCAACCCGTTTTGCCTGCAATGTATTGAAAAGACGATTCGTGCCAAATGCTGTCACCTTCAATGGCAACGCGCCAAAAATAAACTACGCTGTCTTCACAAACGAGTGGCATAGAAGCACCAACACTATTCAGCCATTGAGAAGGATCAACAGATTTTACACCTCCAACTCCACTAACCATGGCGTAACGAAACGCTGGACTTTGTGGAAGCGTTCCTTCAAAATCAATGGTATCTAGCTCAAAACGATAGGTGTTAAAAGGAGCGATTGGATCTGTTGTAGATGCCTTCAGCGTAACGCTATCGTCCGGAACAACAGCAAATTCATATGGTATCACTGGAATGATTCCATCCAGGTTAATGAGTAAACTCTTTGTAATTTGATTGTTGTTTATTTCGTCGTATTGTTCTTGAACAAAAGAAGGAACATCTACGCGAACTGTGAAAATATTTTCTCCCAAAGAAACACTTGGCAACAACGGAATCTTGAAGCGCAAAGTGTCTACGTGATCCAGTTTTGGTAGGGTGAAAAGGTAAATAGAATCTCCATTTCCGTTCGGGAAGGATCGCGTGAACTCCACGAGGAATGTATCCGTTACAGATTGTCCAAGATTGGTCAGGTTCAATTGTACCTCCAAACTGTCTACGGTCCAGTCTAAAATAGTTGGAGAAAACGAAAGGTCATCTGGTGTGATTTCAATTTCTGGATGTGTATGCCAATTGAACTTTAACAAGGGATCTCCATTTAGAACCATTTGCATACACGTAGTTTCAAGTTCGAGCGCACTTGAAAACGATTCAATTTCATCAGAAGTGACACTGATCAATTCGCTCAATGTTTGTCCATAATTGTCGTAACTCAAATTGCTGTAGAAGCGCTGAGCATATGCATCTAACTGTCCTGCTAAACCAATTCCAACCGACGCGATGTAGGCAATTGCTCCACTATTTGCAACCTGAACGAATTCTTCAGATTTGGATATGCTCGACTGGAAAACATTACCGTTGTAACATGAATTTACGAACATTACAGGGTAGCGATCTGTGTTCCCCCAGTTGCTAGGGTCGTCGAGATTGATTTCAAACCCACTGTTGGTGCCACTCGCATGCCCGAAATACGTCATTAACGAAATACCATCAGAAATTCGGTCGGTAACTTCCGACAAAATTGTCGGGTCAAGCGGGTTACTTGTTTCTTTGTAAACGCGGTGTACCGTAGCTCCAAACAAGCTGTCGCTAATCTTGGCCTCCATATTATTCATGTTTCCCTGAAATTGCACCTGTTCTAGTGCATCAGACCCTCCAGCAAAATGGATGACGTGTTTTTGCCAGTCTTTTGATGGAGTGTCGTAAATATCGTTCTGATCTTGTTGTTGTTCGTACGTCTCAACCTTGTCAAGGTAGTCTTGCAATTCTTGGTTGGTTTGCACGGAAATACGCCCAGTTGGTACTATTGCGCTCCATTCATTCCCTGGAAGCAATCCAGCGGTTATCGCGACGTCACTAGAGGGTTGACCATAAGAAGGAATAAGACAGGCAGCATAATTTGCCTGATTTTTTCTTGTCCCTGCGCCGTTGAACGAGTTTTCATTGATACTCGCCTCTCGAATTCCCTTTCCCATTAAGAAAAGACCTCTCGGTTTCTGTGTGGCATTCTCATAAACAAAATGCATAAAGCGACGAATGCCGAAAATATGCTTGGGAATTCCACCGCCAAACTGAAGGTACAGCTCGTTGATATTTGCCAACTGAGCATTCATCGTGGTATTGCGGTACGCACGGTAATTCAAAGATGCCGTTTCCAAACTTGGATGGTAAATCATCCAGAGGGCGCTATCCAAATTAACGGTGCTGAAATCAGTAAACTGCGGTCCATTAGAAGTGACGGGTACCAGACTGGAAACATCCAGTATAGAGTTCACTTCTTTTACCACCACTTTTTGATTGACACCATTGGTGCTGTTCGGGATTAATGCAGACAAATCTCCTCCATTCGCAGCGAACGGGATCATTCTTGGTGTGTCTCCAAATACCATTGCCATAACAGGGCTTGCCCCGGGGTTGCTAAAGTCGAGGCGGATTTTGCCTTGTGCGTCATTCACAACCTTGAATGTCAATTCATTGGTGAAATTGAAATTTGTTTCTCTTGCATAGTCAATACGTATGTACTGATACGCTTGGAAATCGGTAATCACATTCAGGTCTGGAATAATTTCAAATGTAACCGGGGTAATGCCGTCAGAGAGCAATGTTGGGGAGAAGGGAATATCGCAGCGTGCTTGACCATACCCTTGCCAGATGGAATCAAAAATGACGGAATTGGAAGAGCCCATTTTCCAATTCAAGTGGTGGTTGTCCGTATTTCCTGAATTGGATGTGGAGACAGAATGACCGTTAAAAGTTGCGTCGGGTGCTCCAGGTCCAGTATACGGAAAGCGTGTTACAGGGTTTAATATGTTTGGTGAATACGTTGGGCTGTAACCATTCGCTTGATTTGCGCCCCAACCTTCTCCTGGGGTAAAAAATGAGCTAGAGGCATAACTCGTGCGTACGCCGTCGTAATAAAAATTGGTATTGTTAAATTCGGCAGCGTATAAAATATAGTCTGCAATAGAGCTGTAGTTTCCAAAGTTGACATCGGTTTCTACTGTAAATCGCAGATTGTTTGTGCTCGTATTCCAGGTAAAGAAATACATTAACGTATCGTTGTACAAACTGTACGAAGGATTTCCAATGGTTTTTGGGTCGTCGTACATCAATGAATCCAACCAACCGTCGTTGCCTTCGGCGTAGAATAGTATGAAATCTCCCGGATCAATGCTATTGTCGCCGCCATCTTCAATGAAAAGAGGAACTTCGCGCTCTTTCCCAATAAGCTGAATATTCTCCGATTGAAAGGTAGACAAAGGAATATTGGCATTGTTCAATGCATCGTAATCCAATCGGTAAATGCCGTTCTCAGTGATTGGAAATTTGTAATACGATTGACCGTAATTAATCCATTCGTTACCGAACACCTGCGCAAACAGTGCGGTGGGAGTTAGAAGTAGTAGAAGTAAGATTAATTGAATATGTTTCATCGAGTTGCATTATTGGGCTTATCCAGTTTTATCCTCAGGGATATAATGTGCGAATACAAAGCTACCGAGGCATCTCCAATATCCGTAAAGGCATAATCCAGGTAAAAGTTTTTAATATTCAGTCCGATCCCCAAATTGGGTTGAACATTCAAAGATCTTGAATCATCAAAATCCGTGACATATTGCATATTACTTAATCCGGCACGGAGTGAAACGTAGTGTTTGAACCCAAAGGATACACCAAAATGTGGGTCGGCAGATACCAAACCACTGCTCAGCAAGGTGTTTCTTGCTCCATCCGTGGTAACGGTTAAGTCGAGTTCTCCTGCTGCGTGCAAGCCTTTCTCACCGATGTCAATTTTCTTGTAGGCGCCCAGAATCAAACGGGGTAAAGTCAGTTCAAGACCGTTTTCAGGAAGTGCGTTCCCTGTATTTAAGAATACTTCCTTTGTTTCATTGTTCAAGGTAAACATCCAGGCGTTGAAAGTAGAGGTGGCGTCGCGAAGTACAGCACCAAATTTCCATTGTTTCTTCGATTCGTACTGTGCTCCGGCATCTAACCCAAAGCCCCACGAACGAGCAAAATCCCCAACGCGTCGGTGAATTACTTTTACGTTACCGCCAACACTCAGTCCTTCTACGGGCATTTTTCGTGCATACGAGAAAATAAATCCATAGTCGGCTGCGGTGAAGGTTGAAATACGATCGTAATCGATGTTTCCATTGTTATCAATCAGCTGTGTTGTATTTGGAATGTCATCCACAGCAAAACGAATGGCCGTGAATCCAATGGAACTTTTTTCATCGATTGAATGCGCCAATCCGATGTAATCGTATTTCGCAATGCCTGCAAAGTATTCTGCGTGCATCGCTCCGGCTTCCAACCATCGGTCCACTTTTGTCAGACCTGCAGGGTTCCAATAACCCGACATCACACCGCCTGTTTGCGCAGTTACCGCATTTCCCAGACCAAGTGCATCAGCACCAACGCCAATGGCTAAAAATTCATTGGAGTATTTCGGGGCAATTGTGTTCGTTAAAGATTCCTGAGCAGAGGCGTCTTGACTCCATGCACTTGCAGCGCAAAAAGTAAGCAGGCTTAGTACCAGCGTCGTTTTCATAAATAATATAATTTTCACCTCCTTTAACAGCATTTATTACAAAAAATTGTATTCTTTGTACCTTATGTTGTAATAAGACGAGCAATATCAGGTTTTCGTTGACTATTACAGGTACAAAATTAGCATTTCCATAGGTTCAATGATAAATCTACCCAATCTGTTTACCAGCGCCAATATGCTTTCGGGTATTGTCGCCATTCTTCTGGCTTTAGCCGGAAGGATAGATTTAGCACCGTTTGCCGTGTTTGCAGGAGCTTTATTTGACTTTGTAGACGGGTTTCTCGCCCGCAAACTTGGGGTTTCTGCCGAATTGGGGAAGCAATTAGATTCTTTGGCAGATATGGTCACTTTTGGTGTGGCGCCTGGGATGATCATGCTTGTGGTAATGTCCATGGATGTTGAGGCGTATTTGGCAAGTCGTTCTACAGGAGGCGTTTTTCCAGAAGAGATTTATTACGACTTTTTCGCCTACATCAATCAACTTTTGGCAGGAGATGTGAACTACGCCGTTCCGTTTTTTGCACTTGCCATTCCCTTCTTTTCCATTTTCAGATTGGCAAAATTTAATGTCGATTTGAGACAAACAGACCATTTTTTCGGATTGCCAACACCAGCAAATACACTTTTCTTTATGACCTTCCCATTGGTCATTTCTTATGGTGATTTAGCGCAAAGTGAGTGGATTGTAACTATTTGTCAGACAGAGGTTTTAGCGCCGTTGTGTGTGCTAATGAGCTTCCTGTTAATCGTCGAGATCCCACTGTTTGCGCTGAAATTCAAGGATTTTGGGTGGAAAGGCAACGAAATTCGATATTCATTTTTGTTGATAAGTGCTGTATTAATTATCGTTTTTAAAACTTGGTCTGTCGCAATAATTGTATTTTTGTACTTGATTTTATCGCTGTTATATAACGTATTAAATAAAAAGAAAACGGATGAGATTTAAGGCAGAAATCGATGTGATGCCACTAGACGCATTGCTTGATCCACAGGGGAAGGCAGTAACTGGAAGTATGAAAAATATTGGGCTGGATACAATTGACGGTGTACGTATTGGAAGACACGTTCGTTTGTTTGTAGAAGCATCCTCAGAGGAAGACGCCAACAAAATGGTAGACGAAGCGTGCAAAAAGCTTTTGGCGAACCAAATTATGGAGAGCTACGTCTATGAGGTAGAGGCAGTGTAAAAACGGCCAGAGTTTTTTTGGCATCAGGTTTGTCCGAATGTCCGAAACACTCAAAACAATTTTATTATGTCTGAAGAGATCGTAAATAATAACAAATCTGGAAACGGTGCTTACATCGTTATCATACTTCTTTTGCTTGGAGCTATTGGCTTCTTTGGTTGGAAATGGAGTTCTGTGAGTTCAGAACTAGAAAAAGCCAACGATATCGTGAACCGTCGCGATCAGCAAATGAAAGAAATGAATACCGCACTTTCGAAGTACTTAGGGAATGATTCCAAAGATTTGCGTGCGAACTTCACAAAAATGATTTCGGATTACGATCAGCTCATGGAAATGGGGACGCCGGAGCAAAACGAGAAAATTGCGGCGCAAAAAGCGCGAATCGAGCAATTGATCGAAGAGATGGACTCAAACAAAAAAATGAGCATCTATTCGATTTCCAAATTGAAAAGAGAGAACGACGAACTTCGCGACATCATGCGTGGCTACGTTTATGAGATCGATTCATTGAATACGCTGAACCTCTCATTGCGAAATGATTTGGATGTGACAACAACCGAATTGGAAGAGACTACCGAAGATCGAAACAACCTTCAAGTAGAACGAGATGATTTGAATCAAAAGGTGAAAGAAGGTCAGAAACTGGACGTAGCCAAAGGTTCCTTTGTCACAAATGCGATGAAGCAAACGATCACCAACAATTACAAAGAAACAAACAAAGCGAAGAACGTAGTTCAAATAGAATCCTCCTTCACAATTGCCAAGAACCGACTTACCGACGCCGGTAGCAAAACGGTCTATATGCAAATCATTGGACCGAACAAAAAAACGCTGCAGAACACACTCTCAGGAGTTGTGGAAACAGAAAATGGAAATGTAGCTTACTCAAACAAGCGAACTATAGATTACCAAAATCAAAGTGTTGATGTGGCAATGTTTTATAGTGTTAGAGACGAGTTGAGTAAGGGGACATATACAGTTAGAATATACTGTCAGGGTCAATTAATAGGAACTGACAGCTTTACCCTCAAATAAGTTAGATGGTCAATATTTTTATCGCGAATCTTGACTGGAGCATTACTTCAGAAGACCTAAGAGCCACCTTTTCATCCTTTGGAAAGGTAGATTACGCACACGTTGTATACGAGAAGAAAACAAAACGCTCACGCGGATTTGGTTACGTAGAAATGGAAGATACGGACGAGGCTATTCGCGCAATTCAAGCGTTGAATGGAATGGAAGTGAATGATCGTAAGTTGGATGTGAAAATTGCATCTCCAAAAGAAAATCGCCCGAAACCAAAAACGACAGATAAGTAGTATGTCAGATGCAGTCAACCAAGGAAGTGTAACTTTCAAAATTGATGAGAAAGGAATAGGAACGATCGAATTCGGTCACCCATTGAGTAATTCACTGCCCGGAAAGATTCTCCAGAAATTGGCAGATACCATTACGGATTTAGGTCAGAATGATGACGTAAAAGTAATCGTATTGAAATCGCAAGGTGAACGTGCTTTTTGTGCGGGAGCTAGCTTCGATGAGCTCATTTCCATCAAGGACTTTCCAACGGGAAAAGAATTTTTCTCCGGATTTGCCAAAGTGATCAATGCTTCACGAAAGTGTCCAAAACTAATTATCGGACGAGTGCAAGGAAAAGCCGTTGGCGGTGGCGTAGGTGTTGCATCCGCAGTAGATTACTGTTTTGCCACCAAATTTGCTTCAGTGAAATTGTCGGAATTAGCCATCGGAATTGGTCCGTTTGTGGTTGGTCCCGCTGTTGAGCGCAAAGTTGGTCGTTCTGCAATGAGCCAATTGGCAATCAACGCAACAGAATGGCGTTCAGCTGAATGGGCACGAGACAATGGTTTGTACACAGAGATCTATGATTCCGTAGAAGAAATGGATGCAGCCATTGATACCTTATCGAATACCTTGTCGAAATCCAACCCGGAGGCAATGGGCTTGTTAAAGCAAATCTTCTGGGAAGGAACAGAACATTGGGATGAGTTGCTCGCTGAACGTGCAGCAATGAGCGGAAAACTGGTGTTGTCGGAATTTACTATCAACGCCATCAACGCGTTTAAGAAGAAATAAATTAAAAAGCATATTTGAATGCCCCGGTCATTGAGTAAAGTCGAGATGCGGGGCATTTTTTTGTGATCTAAAGTGATCACAGAAATTCTATCTTTATCGGAAGAGAGGTTAGTAGTAATGTTCCCCAGAGTAGCTTATGCTCCAAATCAGAAAAACAATTATTGACAATATCGCACAGTTTTATGTAGAGGTGTTTAACGAAAAACATGTCCCACATATTTATGCTGTTTGTGTGTTAGCTGTTTTTGACTATATAAATTTTTTCAGTGTTTGTATATACTGGGACGTCAAATTATCAAAGCCGATAATTGTCGTTGTGATCCTGGCCATGGTACTAGCTAATTACCTAATTTATAAATTGATCTCTCCAAGTTCTTTAAATAATAGAATTCTCAATTGGAGTTATTTTGTCGCAACCATTTTAGTATTGATTGCGGTTATCAAGTTTTCATGATTGATGGAGTTACTACTAACAGCACCTACAATTCAAGCCGCAAAAGTATTATATTCGAGAAGCGGCTCGCTACGTAGCTGCAAAACGATATGAGCCGCATCAAACCATCCCACATTTTTTGGTTCGCGTTAGTCGCGGGAGTTGTTTTGCGGATGGCGGTTATTTTTCAACCTGAATCAAATCTTTTGACGCGTTGGGGGTCTGATGATCTTTACTATTATTCGCAGATTGCGGGGCATGTGGCAAATGGAGACGGATTTACCTTCGATGGTATTCACGCTACCAATGGTTTTCAACCACTTTTTCTTTTTGTATTAGTTCCTTTTGGTTCATTCATGCTGCATGATTGGTATGCCGCCTGGATTATTGTTTCTCTTGTTGTGACGCTCATTTCCGTTTTGGCCTTTTTTCAATTACGAAAACTCTCGGATGAAATGGGATGGTCGTCATGGATGTCGGTGATTTTACCCGCCGTCTTTTTCTTGCACCCCAAAATTCTCAGCGTTACGCTTAATGGAACCGAAGGTGCGTTATCTTTTTTGATGCTTGTAATGAGCTTTCGCGCTTTTTTATGGATGCAAAAGGGCGAACGATTTTGGCAGTCCACGCTGATTTTTTCCTTGTTGGTAATTACACGAATGGAATTCTCCTTACTGCTGTTCCTTTTGTTCTTGTTTGCGATGTGGAAACGCCATTCATTTGTTCAGTGGATGAAGGTCGCTGTCGGTCCAGTCGTGCTTTTTTCTAGTTGGCTGTTGATCAATTTCTTGAGTTTTGGGAACATCATGCCGTCTTCCGGTAGAGCCAAAGCGATTCATGCTACGTGGTACGAGTTTCCTTTGCTAGATGGACTGAAAGGCGTTATTGGTACTGTTTTCTACGCAGAATCAGCGCTGAGTTTTGTTGTCGTTGGATTGGTGCTTATTGGAGGGTATTCCATTTTAAGGAGCAAGATGAAGTCGGTGCTTGAGTTAAGCGGATTCCTATTGATTGCTTCCAGTATTTTGGTGATGCTTACCTTAATTCAGCTACATGGGTTTCGCGATTGGTATTTGATGCCGCAGTATCTTCTGATGTTACTCTTGCTTTCCTTCGGAATTGAATGGTTCCTGATTTCAAAGAAAAAATATGTTTTGGTTCTTCCATTATTTGTCGTTATGCTTTGGGGGGAAGCTCAATTTGCACCTCGTACTTTTAACGGCCCATTTGTGGTGAAGTCCTGCGAACGCGTAGATGAGCTATTGTTTAAAGGAGAAAAAGTAGGGGCGTTTAATGCAGGGCTTGTATCCACTTGCCTTGGTGAAAACCATGCAGTCGTGAATCTGGATGGAGTTGTGAATAATGACGTTCTCTATTACCTGAAAAATAAAAAGCTAGAGTATTACCTCAAGCATGAGAGCATTTCGTATGCTTTGGACAATGATGGCTCGCTGAATTTCTTTCATGAGAATGCAGCGGAGAATCAGACGTTTGAAAATATTGTTGTGCAAGAAGATAACGAAGTCAAGTATTATTCATTGGTCTCAACGAAGAATTGGCGCTAAGGAAATGTCAATTATGGGAGGTTTATTGGTAAGAACAAATCCGATGTTTGGAAGTGTTGTAAGTAATTAGAAACTTCTATTTTGGGTGGAGTGACAGCTTCTTTTTCACGTTTCCATTTTACCTTACCCCGTTTGTTCACGATACGTTTCATCCAACTTTTTTGGAGTTCGTTGTTTTTGAATTGGCCGTATAGAATGCGTTCTCCATTTTCGTTAGATTTGGTCCAAACACCTGTTCTTCCTTCCGCATTAAATTCCATGTGCCAATAGCCACTTCCGTTCGAATGAAAGGTATTGAACTTGCCATTAACTTGACCGTTAACAACGTCGAAAGATGCAGTCGGAATCAACTTTTCGCGAATTTCCCGATGTTTTTGAGGAGTAACACTCATAACACCAGTACTTAACCAAACAGTGTCGGCTTCTCGGGTATACAGTTTATAGTTGCCATCTAGGTTGGGACTAGTGTAATTCAGCGCAATCCGAGAATCTTGGTCCCAGTATTCCCATTTCCCATAAGGTGCGCCAATTCGGAACATTCCTCTCAAGTACGGGCGCGATTCTGATGCAGACGTATCATACAAAACAAAAGGCCCATTAAGAATGCCTCGGTTGTAACTGGCCTCGTACATGATTTTGTTGTTTTTGTACATCCGCCATTTGCCTTGTCTTACTGACTTTCCATTCTCCCTAACAAACTGATTTATATGGATTCCATTCCTTTGAAAATCTAAATTTCTTTGATGATATCCTTGTTGTAGCGTATCTCCATTCGCTACTTTGTAAACGAGCAAATGTTTACTGCCGTCTGAGTTGATGACTTCTTGATAATGATACGCAATCTCTGAAATCCTGTAAAACCCGTTCTTAACAACACTGTTGTCTTTCATGAAGTAGTGATTGATCAATGTGCCATCTGCTGTCCAGTGCTTGTGTTCTTTTGCTTTGTCAGAGCCAGCATTCATCTCATACTGTCGGTTCCCATTATCATAGAACTGCTGAGATTTTGTCAATTCACCGTCCGTAAACTTGAGTAATTGAATACGTATGCCGTTTTTTATTCGTTCGTTTTTTTGAATTTGCCCGTTTTCATAATAACGATAGGTTGTCGTTGAGTCTCGAAGGTTTAGTTCAAACCACCGACCCGTTTTTTGGGATTTCTCATTGTAAAATTCTTGTCGAACAAGAGTTCCTTCTTGATTCCAGTGTTCTTCTTTTATCTTGATTCCGTCTTTGTATAGGGAGCTTCTTGATTTCGTGCCGTTCCGATAGAAAATTTGCGCTCCTTGAATGGTATCATATCGATACGGTGTGATCATTTTTGTTTCACCGTCTAATTCAACTTGGTTGCCATGCAATTGACGATTCCCATTCTTATAGGTGTACCGATTGATCTCATAGCCACCGTCTTCACGATAACTATACTGAGTATATAGTCTGCCATGAGAATAATATTCGATACGGGATAGAGTACCTTGTTCTGTCCAAAATGCAGATTTGCCATGTTTTCTCTTCTTGTCATCACATTCGCATCTGCTTTTCAGGTTTCCATTTTCATGACGCCGTTCTCCGCAGTCATCCATAAATGCACCTATGAAAACACTAGTCAAGTCTAAAGGATAAGGATAAGGATAAGGATCTGGGATTGGGTAAGGAGGGGGCCAATCAATTGGTTCGTCAATAGTGAGAGCGAGAGTCGGCTCGGGCAGGCTCAATTTGCGAGGCGTCTCTATTTCTTCCTGCAACGTTTGTGCAGAAATACTCGTTGTTGCAAGGGTTAATAAAAGAGAAGTAAGCAGATGCCGCATAAGTGTAAAGTATTGAATAAATGTACGACGGGATTGGCACAACCACCGTTAACGACTTGTTAATCTTTTCAAAAAGAGTTAATTGTGCTTGATTGAGATACTGCTGAGACAATGCTTTAGGATTCCTTGATTTGAATTTTAAGGGGTCTCATGTAATGCGGGATTCACTTATCTTGCGGCATGCGCTATTCTGTTTTGTTTTTCTTTTTGACACTATTTTTATCTGTATACAGCCAAGTAGAATTTACCATGGACGGACAAACTGTGGATCCATCTGTATTGCAAACAACAATTGTTCCTCCATCAGAAGTGGAAGGCGGTGTTGTAGGTTTTCGAAATGTAAGTCAAGCTACCTTAACATGGCGCTTGGGCTTTTGTCGATTGAACGACCATCCGAATATGGAGCCGGGTTATATTATTTATTCCCACGATACAGAGTGGTTGAATGAGTTTGGGATTGAGTATAGTTCAATGAACCTCCCTTGTTGGGACATGACAAGTACAGCTTTGGATATGGAATTGGAGCCAGGCGAAGGAATTTTATTACGTCACGGATTCGATTTTACTGGCGACGGCTGCGAAACATTCCGATTTAAGGTGATTCAGGATGGCGCCTACATTGATTCCATTGATGTTGAATATTGCAGAGAGACCTTAGATTTAGATGAGCTGTCCAACCAGGAAGAGCTTGTTTATCCCAATCCGGCTTCAGCGGAAATAACGGTGAAAGAAGGAACGGAATATGTACAAATCTTCAGTGCTCTCGGTGTTCTTGTAAAAGAAGTGAAGTTGGATGCTTCTCAGAAAAAGGGTTTGTTAATAAACCTAGAAATCATATCTTTGCAGCCCCATTTTGGGGAAATTGTCTTATATTAATTAATTAGAAACTGTGGATACATTAAGTTACAAAACCGTTTCCGCTAATAAAGAAACTGCTGATAAAAAGTGGTTTATAGTGGATGCCGAGGGCCAGACAGTTGGTCGCTTAGCAAGCAAGGTGGCGAAGGTGATTCGTGGAAAACACAAACCAAACTTCACGCCTCATGCAGACTGCGGTGACAATGTCATTATTGTCAATGCAGAGAAAGTATCGTTCTCAGGTACAAAACTCGTTGACAAAGAGTACATCCGTTACACTGGTTACCCAGTTGAAAGAAGAAGGATTGATGACACGTGATCCACGTATGGTCGAGCGTAAGAAGCCTGGTCAACCGAAAGCACGTAAGAAATTCCAATTCTCGAAACGTTAATATTCCCCCTCTTGAATTGACTACTAAAGGAACGTAAACAATTTAAAAAGAAAAAAATGTCAAAAGTTAGCTTTGAACAACTATTAGAAGCAGGTGCCCACTTCGGTCACTTGAAAAGAAAATGGAACCCGGCAATGGCGCCGTATATCTTTGAAGAGAAAAAAGGTATCCACATTATCGACCTCAATAAGACAATTGCACATGCCTTTCGTTACTGAACGTTGGTCAGGAGGTATGTTGACGAATTTCCAAACAACACGTCGCTCAATCCGTAAAATGACGTCAATCGACAAAATGCAAACGGATGGAACATGGGAGACATTGAAAACAGGAGCAGGAATGATGGACTGCAAAAAAGCACTTACTGAAACAAACGGCGATTTCGAAGCGGCAATTGATGTGCTTCGTAAAAAAGGTCAAAAAGTTGCTGCAAAGCGCGGTGAAAACGAAGCGAAAGAAGGATTGATTTTCGCTGAAACAGCAGAAGATGGAAAATCAGGAATTGTTTTTGCATTGAGTTGTGAAACAGACTTCGTTGCGAAAAACTCTGACTTCCAGGCATTCGTTCGTTCTTTGGTAGATGTAGCATTGAAAAATATGCCAGCGTCAAAAGAAGAATTGATGGGCTTGAAGTACGACGACAAATTGACCGTTGAAGAGAAAATCACAGAGCACGTAGGTGTAATCGGTGAGAAACTCGTGATCTCAGGATACGAAGTAATCAAAGCGGATCAAGTTGTTGGATACAACCACCCAGGAAACCAATTGGCTTCTTTGGTAGGATTGAACAAAGATTCTGAAACTGCGAACGATGCAGGAAAACAGGTAGCAATGCAAGTTGCTGCAATGAACCCAATTGCCTTGAACAAAGACGGAATTGATGACGAAACAATCGCTCGTGAGTTGGAAGTTGGTAAAGATTTGGCTATCCAAGAAGGAAAACCAGCGGAAATGGCGGAAAAAATCGCTCAAGGACGCTTGAACAAATTCTTCAAAGAAAACACATTGTTGAGCCAGGCATTCGTACGTGACAACAAAGTAACTGTTGAGCAGTTCTTGAAAAGCACTGAAGATGGTTTGACTGTTGTTGACTTCAAACGTTACGCAATGTCATAAGACAACTGCATAAAAATTACGAAAAGAGGCTTCAGAAATGATCGCCTCTTTTTTTTTGCCTCGAATTGAAATGAAGTATGCCAAGAAATCAAATATTTTGTGATGTTTATGCGAAATCAAAAGTTTTTTTACCACAATTAGCGTCGTTTCTTAGTGGTTGATGGCATGATAATTGTCTACATTAAACACGTACAATTGATTTTATATTATGAAAACACAATACGCCTTATTCCTTCTGTTTTTTAGCTCGTCGCTGATCGTATTTGGTCAAAAGAAATACGCACAGCCCGATACAATTTCTGGAGATGGTTATACTATCGTTATTAGCGATATTCGTGCAGATAAGAGTAGCACCCAATTCAGGCTAGAACTAGAAAATTCCACTAAAGACGAATATTTTGCCATTGATCCGCGTAAAATTGGGATTGAATTCCCAGGAAATGGCACTCTTTACTATGATTTAAACCTCCCAGAAATTGCCTTCAACCAAATAGTGGTTTCACCAGGAGAAAAAAAGTCGAAAATCATTCGAGTTATGGGTGATTTCAATCATAAAAAACAAGACGACATAAAAATTAAGTTAGGAGGATTTAAGCGCGGGAGATTGCCCAATCATTCTGTCGCTATTGAAGATTATCACTTAGAAGATGGCTACAAAGGAGAACTGGAAGGAGACGGGTTTATTTTAGACTTCCGAAAAATTTCCGCAAACAAGAATTCATTGACCGCTCGAGCAAAATTGAGTATTCCTGCCACAGACGCTAGCGATTATTTATTTGTTATGAAGAAAGGCAGCGTTACTGCTGTGGATGCAGACGGGAATGCCGTTCCGGTCAATTTAACTACTTTGACCGAACGCCCGATTGATGTAGATTCTGGACGAGAGATCTTCTTCAAAATACCAAGAGTACTCATGAAGGCAACACTGCAATGGAATGACTTTCTAACAAAAGTAGTTCTTATTGAAATGCCTGAACAAGCTGTTTCAGCGACTGACGAAAAAGTATTAAAGAAGCGTCAGAAAAGGAGATAGACTTTGGTACTCTCCAATTATTAGTGCACTATTTTTCTGCTTGGAGACGGTAATAATTATGCTGTATCAATGCATGCATAATAATTTACCGAGGAATTTCATGGATTTAGCGTATTTTTGCAGCATGAAAGTACTATTGATGATTGCTGCTGTCATAACCTTGATTGGTTGTGCCCCGAGCCGATACGTAGAGCCATTGGAGAAGGATCAATGGTCGGTTGGAGGAAGTCTGGGAGGCCCAATGATTGGCTTTAATGGAATCCCAATTCCAGCACCACTCTCATCTGTAGAAGTTGGCTACGGACTGGATTCAAACCTCACAGTATTTGGCGCTTTGCATACGACATCGTTTCTTTTTGGAACTGGGCATATCGATCTTGGAGTCACTTATCTGCCGCTGAAACAAAACGGTTATTGGCCAAATGTGAGCATTACTGGAACGGCTCAAATGGCCTATTCTCCTAGTGCGCGCGCCTTCAACTTCTGGCCCATGATTGATGTGAACGCTTATTGGAATTATGGTCAACGTAGAAACTATTTTTATGTAGGACTCAACAACTCCTTCATTCTCCAATCTGGAATAAATTTGGGAAGACCAAACGATCAACGCGTGCTTTTCAGTCCGCAGTTTGGTCATGTATTCAAGGCAACCGAAAATCGATATCAATTGTTTGCAGAGGTAAAATTGTATGCACCCTACATCAACAGTGAAGACGCCTTTGTTCCGTACACAGGAATCTTGGGAACGCAAGGTGCGACTGGAATCTTCTTTGGATTTAGAAAAACATTGGGAAAGAAATGAAAAAGGCTTTAATCATACTACTAGTAGTAGCAGCAACAGTTTCTTGCAAGAAATTAACCCTGGATGCACTCGCATTTCCTGCCGAGAAACTAGACGCGTATCAATTTGAGAACTATGAAGGGAGTCAAGAAATTGATATTCCAGACAGCTTGGTCGCAACAGCGCCGAATCACACGTTGGTGACCATGGAATCGTATGATGCGATGAACGAAGAATCACATACTATTTATGGGATATACATTGGCGATATGAGTACCATCGCATCAGACACGGTGATCTTGTACTTGCACGGTCAATCCAAACACATGGATGCCTACTGGGACCGAACATCTTTATTGGCTAATCTTGGAGGTAAGTACAATTATGGCGTATTCACAATTGACTATCGCGGGTATGGAATGTCACAAGGGTCTTCAACAGAGCAAGGTTTGTACGAAGATGCAGATGCAGCAATTGATTGGTTAATTGCTCATGGAGCAGACCCAAGCAAAACGTATTGCTACGGATTTAGTTTGGGTGCTATTCCAACTATTGATCGAGCTGCGTATCGAGACGATTTCAAATTTGAAAAGATCATGATTGAAGCTCCGTTAGGATCTGTTCAGAATTTGGTCAATAGTTCAACGTTAGGAATGAACGCTGGATTTGTTACCACACTTGAATTTCCGAACTCAGAGAAGATCAAAGAAGTTGCTGCGCCATTGTTATGGATGCATGGGGTAGAGGACACTTATATCTCTATTGATAATGGAGAATTGATTTATGCCAATCATGGCGGTACGGAAAAGAAAGCCATTCGCGTGGAAGGTTCTGATCATAGTCAAGTTCCAATTAAAATGGGGTATTTCAACTATATGGATGAAGTGCTCAATTTTATTCGGGAGTAACGGAATTATCGACCTTAGAAACTCGGCCCAAGATGGCAAATTGACCTTGGAAAGAAAGCTTTATTTGATTCCTTAATGATTGGAGAAATGACGCAGAAAAACGAACCGAAAAGTGTTTGTGTTCAAGAGTTTACTCGCTAATTTATCCGTTGGATTACCCAAGACACTAATTTTCAATTCGTTTCAATTAGGATCAGCTGCATGTTCAAGTATGCGCACTATTTTGAATGAAGTGCTTCTGGTTTTTTCGCTATATTTGCTCGGTTTCTAAATGCACAAAATGAAGTACAATCGCATCCTTTTAAAGCTCAGTGGAGAATCACTTATGGGCGATAAGGCTTTCGGAATTGATAACAATCGTTTGTCGGCGTATGCCCGTCAAATTAAAGCAATTCACGAGTCTGGGGTGGAGATGGCGATTGTAATTGGAGGAGGAAATATCTTCCGTGGAGTTCAGGCTGAAGAAGGCGGAATGGACCGCACACATGGCGATTACATGGGAATGCTGGCAACAATGATCAACTCCATGGCTTTGCAAGCAGCACTCGAATCGAAAGGGGTGCAAACACGACTTCAATCGGCAATCGAAATGAAAGAAATTGCAGAGCCCTATGTTCGACGCAAAGCGGTGCGTCATCTCGAAAGAGGACGTGTAGTGATTTTCGGTGCAGGAACTGGAAATCCTTTCTTTACAACGGATTCTGCGGCTTCTCTTCGTGCTATTGAAATCAACGCACAGGTAATTTTAAAAGGAACACGTGTTGATGGAATTTACTCGGCCGATCCTGAGAAAGATCCAAATGCAACAAAATATGATACCATTAGCTTCGATGATGCTTACGGTAAAGGATTGAAAGTAATGGACATGACGGCATTTACGTTGTGTAAAGAAAATAACCTCCCAATTATCGTTTTTGATATGGATACTCCCGGAAATCTTGAGAAAGTATTGGCAGGAGACCAGGTTGGAACGATTGTTAGAAATTAAAAGGCTATGACTGAAGATGTAAACATGGTGTATGACGAGATCAAAGATTCGAATGAAAAATCTATTGCGCACTTTGAATCAGAATTAACAAAAATTCGAGCGGGGAAAGCAGCTCCGGCAATGTTGCAAGGAGTCATGATCGATTATTACGGCTCTCCAACGCCATTACAGCAAGTGGCAAATGTTGGCGTAATGGATGCCCGAACGTTAACCGTTCAGCCATGGGAAAAAGATATGTTGGGTGAATTAATGAAAGGAATCGTGAATGCGAATCTTGGATTTGCACCTCAGGATAACGGGGAAATGTTGATTATTTCCATTCCACCATTGACAGAGGAAAGACGCCGCGAATTGGTAAAGCGAGCGAAAGCTGAAGGCGAAAAGGCAAAGGTAACATTGCGTACGCACCGTAAGGACGCTCTGGATATGATCAAAGGATTGAAAGATGATGGGTTGTCTGAGGACATGCAGAAAGATGCCGAAGCGGAAATCCAAAACATTACAGATGCCTTCACAAAGAAAATTGATGTCTTATTCGAAGCGAAAGAAAAAGACATTATGACCATCTAATTGATGGCTTAATCAGGACAAAAACCGACTTTCAACTCTATACGAAAGTCGGTTTTTTTATGCCCAATCTTCTAAACTAATTTTGTAGTCGGCCTAATTTAGAATGTTCAAGTGGATGAAAGGAGCGATTCCTTATTGTGTTTCTAATTATTGGGGTATAAGATACCGCGTTCTCTTATGACGTAACTAGAAGTCGGAAGAAAGAAATTTTAGATCGACTTAATTCAGGTTCTCTAGAAAGTTAATGCATATCAAGGCTACCATTCAGCCTGAGACTGTTTACCCGAAAATTTGGAAAATGCCTTGCGGATTACTTGATGAGGATTTCTACTCTTCTGTTCGCTTGTTCCTGATACGTTCGAAGCGGGTTTTCATAGACGGGACGTGTATTCCCATATCCTTTAGAAGTCAGTCGTTTCTTATCAATTCCATTATCAACAAGGTAGCGCAATACTCTTTTTGCTCGGGCTTCGGAAATACGTTGTCCTGCGAAGCTATTGTCACCATTCGCAAAAACATGCCCTTGAATTTCAACTTCTAACGATGAATTCAATGCTAGAAAATCTTTCAGACGTCGCAATTTTGGTTCCGAGCTTTTTAGTATTTCACTTGTTCCAGGAACGAATTGAATTTCCTCAATTTGAAGGCTTTTACCGGATTCCGCTTTTTCAAGAGCAATTTCGATGTAGGTATCTTCGTATCCTTTAATTTCAATTAGGCTGTCGTAGAAGAAGTATCCTTCTAAATCACAGCTTAAAGAAATATCGTTGGTGCGCGTAATGTTGAAATAGAAGTCAGATCCAGTGTACATTCCCTGGATATCACGATTTCCTTCAATAATCAATGCCGAGGTTAATGGCTGGTCTGTTGCTGCATCACGAACCGAGAAATAAAGTGTTGGTGCGAAATCGTCGTCGCGAATGTCAACAACTTTCTTTTCACTCGGAACAATAACTTCCACTTCAAATTCCCACGTTAAATTTAACTTGCTTTCTACTTTTTCATTGGTAGCAAACAAAACGTACACTTTCTGACCTGCATTCATTTTGTATGAGTACAAGTGGTTGTCATTCACATTTTTACTCAGGCCAATGACATCGTGGTCTTTACCAATCATTACCCGCTGCATTTCCGAGATTCCCTGAGAAATATCCAAACAAATGTCATCGGATTCTGGCTTGAACATGACCATTTGTAGGTAGCCATCGTCTACAGATGCTTCGAAAGAGAGACTTCCTTCGGCTGGGGCAATGTAGGTGCACCACAACGTATTTTCAGAGTCAATGTCGGATAATGTGGGATACGCTTCGATCAAATTATCACTCCCGCCATTAAAGGCAAGCTGATATTCGTCGCTATCAAAAATGTTGATAGCACCGTCGCAACTGTTCATGTTGTGACCATCTTTGCCAACTTTATTTCGTTGACTAAATAATGAGCACGACAGAAGCAAGGAGATAAGGAGAAAAATTACTTTTGTCATAGTTAGTCTTGTGCCAAATATAATTAAAGAATTATGAATACAAATGCACGACTAAACAAGTTTAGTACAGGCATGGAGAGCTTATATTCAAAAATCGGACCGAATAAATTGCGCGCGATCGTCGACACCTTCTACGATCTTGCATTTAATAACGAAGTTATCGGTCATTTATTTCAATCAGATAAATCACTCATTCGTGATAAACAGTATCAATTTTTAACGCAATTTTTAGGTGGGCCTCATTTATATTCAGCGAGTTATGGTCATCCAAAAATGCGAATGCGCCATCTTCCTCATGCCATAGATGAAAAAGCAATGCACGAATGGCTACGATTAATGCGATGTTCGATTTTTGAAAATATTGAAGATAAATCGCTTGCAGAATCGCTGTATGCTTGCTTTCCTAAACTTGCTGCACACATGGTAAACCGTTCATGAATGATGAATATTGGATGATGAATGTTGGATGATGAATGTAGGATGATGAATGTAGGATGATGAATGTAGGATGATGAATGTTGGAAGATGAATTACTGAAGGCTGAGGGCTATGCGTAAGCGATGCTTTTCTCCGCCCAATCGCAGATTAAACCGTACAATCCTACTACATTTTGATTCCCAGATGACCTTTCGATGAAACTCGCATGAACAAGGCATCTTCACGTGGGTAGATAAAATCGATTCGAATGTCATCAACGGTGCCATTCATCCAAACGCCTTTGTCAATTTCACCATTTAGACTCTCGTCTATCGTTGCTTTGAATTGTTCCAAATATTCCACAAGGTCCAAGTTTGCAGCATCACGAATCATACTGGTGACTTTCTTATCGAAGAGCCATTTGGCACTTTTCAATAAGGCGCTTTTTGTTTTGACATCAAATTCTAAATCGGGAAATGAAATGCGTTGGTTTTCTGCATCAAATTCAGGTGTTCCAGTGAGGTAAAGCGTTCCCGATTTTTTGCCGCGAAATGCTACCTTTATGTGCAGTTGATGATCGGCGGCTCCGTGTACTTCCACATCGCCAAAGATGACTTTTTTTCCTCCAAGCTCCGTTTCCAATCCTTTAATATCTCTTGTCAGAATGTTGCTGAGCGAATCGTACTTTGCGGTAATGTCCATTTTAACGTCAAATCCATCGCTTACCTCAATATCGGATAGGTTGGGGAGCGGAGTAGCGCGAAATCCAATCGTATCCAGACGTACTTCAGGATAGGCTTGCAAATACGCATCGACATAGGCGGTATCTCCTTTATAGCGAATATCGCTCATACCCACCGCTTTCGGATTTAAGAACATAAAGCCATATCCCTCCAAGTCAATTGGTGCTTCCATGGCATCCCACGTTAATTGCATGTCTGGTTTTAGGTTGATGTCTTCAATGGCTTTGTCGATGTCCTTTTCGACGTATTTCATCGCTTTTCTCACTTCGGATTCAAGAGTCCCCGTTGCGTTAAAATTGAAGAGGGTTACTTTACAGGGCGAGATCGCTTTGACCTCTTTTAGTTTTGTTTCGGATGTAAGTCGGTATTCTTCGTCTACGCCTATTTTTGATTTAAATGCCACGCGCATTTTACGCATAGGTTCGCCAACTCCACAAGAAAAATACAAGCGCCCGGTAATGCATTCTGGGGTACTTCCGAACATACTTACGCATTGTGGGCAATACGTGGTTTTCATCCAATATTCGCCTTTTACACTGTATTCGAGGTTGGCTCCAGTTCCTTTGAACTTGATTGGCTTTCGCTTGAAATAGTAGTCGTAACTAACACCATCACATGGATGATCACCACCTTTAAATTCTGTGGGTAAGGCATCATTGGTTTCTTTGAAGTAAGGAGCGAGGTCTATTTTAACTGGAACCTTCACCACAGACACGGGTTGTTCGGGAATGCGCATTTCCTCATTTACATCAATTTCAGGAGCATCTGGCTTGATGCTTCCACATGAAGTGAGCAACACTCCGCAAATAACGGCGATTAGAATTTGTTTCATGGGACAGGTTTGAATAAGGCAGTTTGATGCAAAATGGTTCCATAACTGGTTGCCTCAATGGGTGCATCGCCGATGGTAGAAGTAATGGTTGGGTTCATCATCGGAGCTGCGAACAAATCGTAGTAGATGGCGTTTTCTCTGGTATAGCGCATGGTGGTAATATACATCATGTCCATCACCTCGTACATGCCGTAGAAAGTGCCGTCCATAAAAGTCATTTCCATAACTATTCCGTTATTTTCATCCAAAAGGTAGTTCAGTTTGTTCTCCTTGGATTTTGCAACGATTTTGTAGTCTTTCACAATGGTGCCGTACTTCTCCGAATAGAAAGTCATTTTGTAAGTCCAAACTGAATCTTTTTCCAACGTGACCATTTCGTACGAAACATCAATTGTGTCTGTTGGTTGTCCGGCATTGGCTATAAGCATTTTGCCTTCGTAGGAACCGAGCCAATCATTCGGAAAGTCTTGAGCAAAAGCGTTAGCGGAAAGAAAACAAAAGATTGCTACAAGACATTTCATGTGATTCAATTTTTAGTAAAAATAAAAAAAGGTTTCTCCAAGAATTAACTTGTTCGAAACCTTTTTCATATTGGGTGTATTGCACTCCTTACGGATTACAACGATTCAATCAGTTTATTCAACGTTTCACTTGGTCGCATGGCTGAAGCTGCTTTGTCGACATTCGGGAAATAATAACCGAGAAGATCCATTGCTTCCCCCTGAACAGCGTTGAGCTCTGCCACTATTTTATCTTCATTCGCAGCCATGTTCTCGTAGAATCCAGTGAATTTAGCTTTCAATTCTGCATCTTCCGATTGATTAGCCAATGCTTCTGCCCAGTACATTGCCAGGTAGAAATGCGAACCACGATTGTCCAATTCACCGGCCTTGCGCGAAGGTGATTTATCCTCCATCAAGAACTTGGTGGTTGCATCGTTCAATGTTTTCGAAAGTATCAGTGCTTTCGCATTGTTGTTCTGCTCGCCGAGGTGCTCCAATGAAACTCCCAAAGCCAAGAATTCGCCGAGTGAATCCCAACGCAAATGATTCTCATCGTTGAACTGTTGCACGTGCTTTGGAGCAGATCCGCCCGCGCCTGTTTCAAACAATCCACCACCATTCATCAGTGGAACAATGGAAAGCATTTTTGCCGAGGTTCCAACTTCTAAAATTGGAAACAAGTCTGTTAAGTAATCGCGCAAAACATTTCCAGTTACGGAAATTGTATTCTCGCCTTTTTTCAATCGTTCTAGCGTGAATTTTGTTGCTTCCTTCAGAGAGAGGATACGAATGTCCAAACCAGTTGTGTCATGATCTTTTAAGTACGTATTTACTTTCTGGATCAACTGTGCATCATGGGCACGATCTTCTCCCAACCAGAAAATTGCCGGCCAGTTCGTTGCTTTTGCTCGATTTACTGCCAATTTTACCCAGTCACGGATTGGTGCGTCTTTCACTTGACACATGCGCCAAATATCGCCTTCCTCTGCCGTGTGCTCCAAAAGAACAGTACCATCATTAGCCACTACTTGAACGCTGCCGTTTGCCGGAAGCACGAACGTTTTGTCGTGTGATCCGTACTCTTCTGCTTTTTGTGCCATCAATCCTACGTTAGGAACAGTTCCCATTTTGGTTGGATCAAATGCACCGTGTTCTCTACAAAACTCAATGGTAGCATCGTATAAAGGAGCGTAGCTGCTATCTGGAATAACGGCTTTCGTGTCTTGTGAATTTCCTTCTGCATTCCACATTTGACCCGAAGTTCGAATCATTGCCGGCATCGAAGCATCGATAATGACATCACTGGGAACGTGCAAATTGGTAATTCCTTTGTCTGAATTAACCATGGCCAAATCGGGGCGGTCAGCGTAGCATTTTTCAATGGCCTTTTCAATAGCTGCTTTTTGATTTGCCGGTAGTTTTTCAATTTTATTCAATAAATCGCCAAAGCCGTTGTTGACATCTACACCGAGTTCATCAAATGTGGCACCAAATTCATTGAAAACATCTTCAAAGAATACACGCACCGCATGTCCAAAAATGATATGCGGGTTCTTTCTTGCATATTCCTTCACCGCTTTTGGTGCTCGTCTGTCTGAGTTTCCTTCACGAAGTACTGGGTTTACAGCACTCCCTTTGATTTTATTGTAGCGGCCCTTAATTTCTTTTTCGCTATCGTTGGACGGTTCTTCCGGGTAGTCCGGGAGTGCGTACCCAACAGCTTGCAATTCCTTAATGGCTTCTTTTAGCTGTGGAACGGACGCGCTGATATTTGGAAGTTTGATAATGTTCGCTTCCGGCGTTTTGGCCAATTCACCAAGTTCCGTTAATGCGTCACCAATGTGTTGATCTGCGTTCAAGAAATCTGGGAAATTTGCAATAATTCGTCCTGCAAGTGAAATGTCTCTTGTTTCGACAGTTATTCCAGCTGGAGAAGTGAAAGATTGAACGATTGGCAAAAATGAGTAAGTTGCCAAAGCTGGTGCTTCGTCCGTCTTTGTGTAGATAATCTTCGACATGCCGTAAGATTGGAGTTAAAATTTGTGTTTCGTTTCGATGCAAAAGTACCGTAACATTCGAGAACAATCAAGCTGAATTATGAACAATGTGTACGAAAGCGTATTTCTGCGAGTGCTGGTTTAAATGGACGCGAGGTACGCAACCAATTTTTTAATCGCTCTACCACGATGACTAATGGCATTTTTTTCGTCCATTGACATCTCGGCAAAAGAGCGATTTTCGCCTTCTGGCGCGAAGATAGGATCGTATCCAAAGCCTTCGTCTCCCTGCTTTTCTGAAAGAATTCTTCCGTTTACGATGCCCTCGAATTCAAGCTGTTTTTCGGGAAGATGTAGTGCAATGACAGTTCTGAAGCGCGCAGAACGATTTTCAACGTTTTTCAGTTCGTTCAAAACTTTTTGCATGTTGTCCTCATCACTTCTATGTTCTCCCGCGTATCGTGCCGATCGAACCCCTGGTCGTTGCTCCAAGGCTTCTATTTCCAAACCGGTATCATCGGCGAAACAGGGCAAACCAAAGTGTTCGGTTACATAAGCGGCTTTTAAATGTGCATTTCCTTCGAGTGTGGCTGCTGTTTCGGGAATGTCCTCGGTGACTTCCAAATCTCTTAAAGTGACAATTTCAATAGATACAGGGAGCAAGCGTGCTATTTCAGCGGCTTTGTTTGAGTTGGAGGTGGCAAAGACTAATTTCATTGAAATAATGCTAGATATTTTGGTGTGTTGGCGGCAACTGAGTAGCGCGTTTTCACTGTGTTGTAACCTGCTTGGCCCACCTTTTTACGTTGATCAAGATCTTCGATGAGCTGCAATAAAACGCGGTACCAATCCTCAGCTGTTTCACACAAAAAACCGTTTGTTCCATCCTCAACTATTTCCGGATTTACGCCAACCGCCGACATTACAGAAGGTATTTGCAAGGACATATATTGCAGTCCCTTGAAACCGCATTTTCCCTTTGCCCAAACAGAATCTTCTAAAGGCATAACACCAATATGAATGGCTGCTAAATCGGCAATCTCAGTTTCTTTGTTCCATTTTACAAACTCCAAACAGTCCAATTCAATTTCTGGTGGAAGGTTTGAAATAACGCGAAATTTAATCGGATAAACCTTTTCCAATTTCTTTAAAGTTGGCACTAGAAGCGGAAGGTATTCCATGGTTGTATGCGATCCCGTCCAACCGATGCGAATGAGATCTTCTTGATGCTGCGTCACCTGATTGTGCACATTTTCAAGATCAATGGTCGTTGGTATTATTTCTACATTTTCGTTGAACTGAGCAGCATATTCCGCCAGAAATGAATTTCCTACGACAACTTTATCTGCCCAACGAATAATTTTCTTGACTTTTCCGTAGGCTTTCAAGCGATGAAACTTTGCATTGCTTTGACTGTAGTTTGGCAGCCAAATTGCATCATCAAAATCATAGATGTACTTTTTTTTCAGAATCTTGGCAATGATGAATTCAAACACTGGAGGACCAATCATGGCGGCTTCACGGTGAATGAAAACTGCATCAAAGCGACGAATTTTGGTAAGCAACCACCAACGTTTCATAAAGCTGCGAATCATGCTCCAACCCTTGCGTGCAAAGGAGCCTTCCTTGTAGAGTGGTGCCCAATCTTTGGGGCTAAGAAACGGATGTACTTCTACTTCATGCCCTTGGGCTTTCAAAGCGGGAATGTATTGCTCGAATCGAAACCGTTGAGAGGGCGCTTGCGCATGCGGATACGGTGCTATGAAGAGAATCCGTTTACTCATAGATCTTCGCATAAACATCCAGGAATCGCGTCACTCCTTCTTCCAGAGCAAAGTAATCTTTTGCGCCAGCGGCTATTTCTTTTGAGTCGAATGCCGTGGGTTGTATGATGTTGTTTTGATAGGTTTCTTGATTGAATTCATCGATAACCGTTCCGGCCTTGTAGCGCGAGACAATTAAATCGGTGTCGCCTACATTAGAGTTACATATCAGCGGAATTCCCATGGCCATAATTTCTCCCTGTTTCGTTGGAGAAGAGGCTTTCTTCGAGTACGAAGGTTTAATAAAGAAAATGGAAGCATCCATGAGTGAGATGTAATGCGGCACTTCATGATGTAAAACTGAAGTAACTGCAATAGAGCTTGGGTCGATTCCTTTTTGTTTTGCCACTTTTTCGAGGCTTTCTGAGGATTCACCCGTAACAAACAAAAAACGTGCGTTGGGTTGTTCTTTTTGCAACTCCCTAAAGTAGTCCATCATTTCGGGAAGCATGTACCAGGTACCAATGGAGCCGATGTATCCGAGCACAAATTGGTCTTTTGTGATGCCGACGTTTTCACGACATTTGGCTTTAATGTCTTCGGTTATTTTTGATGGATCAAAGAGTGCTAAATTGGTGCAACAAGGAATTACTTTGATGCGAATATCTGGTTTGGTTGATGGCCATGAAAGCATTTCATTTTTACCATTTTCGGTCAATGAGATGACATAATCGGCCTCTTTTAAAAAGGCGCGTTCCTGGCGCTTGAAATAATTGTAAATGCGTTTGTATAAAAAGTTATCAAGGTTCCACAATCCTCCATCCACGCGCTCATCTGCCCAAAATCCGCGCATGTCAAAAACGAATTTTGTACCATATTTACGTTTCATTCGCATTCCGGCGAGTGCCGAAATATAGCTGCGACAGTGAACAATATCGAATGCGTGCTTGTTATGCAAATACAGCGCAACCCGATTCAACCTTCGTACTTGTTTCAAGGTATTCCTCAATCCTTTTCCCTTGGCATAATGTTGCGGATGCCAATGAATTCCGTCTTCATCACAAATTTCCTGAATGACTTTTTTATGCTTCGCAAATCGATCCGGCTTCTCATAACTAATCAAGTGAAATTCGTAGTCATGTTTCGATAACGATTTAATGTACGGCAGCACCTGCGATTGCCCCAAGGGATCGGTCATTCCGTCGTATGATATGTAGAGAACTTTTTTAATAATGAATAATATTATTGAATTATGAATTATGAATGATGAAGGAGGTTTCGCTTTGCCGATAGAATGATGCTTTTTAAAATTTTCAGGAGTTCTGTCGCTTTTGCATTTAGATTCTCGTATTGAATAGGGTCAATAAACTCAGAACGATATAATAATTCAATCCAGTAAATGGATTCATCACACTCCTTTTGAGAGATACTTAATTTATGAATGAAGTCTTTTTTTGACTCCGCATTTTGAGCTTCTCGCACATTTGCACCGACCGAGGTTCGAGAACGCATAAACTGGTTGGATAAAACGAATTCCTTCTTCTTGTGCAACATTTTACAAGTTTCTATTGTCAACAATGCGAATTTAAAACTCTTTGTAAGAATAATGTTGTCTTTGTTCATAGATAGTGATTTTGTCAGGTTACTACTTAAGTTAACAAAAACTATCCAACGCATCATTCAAAACTCATTATTCATCATTTCTTATTCAACATTCAACATTCAACATTCAACATTCAACATTCAACATTCAACATTCAACATTCAGAATTCCTAATTCAATTTAACCCATCCATCGCGCATACCACATCTGAAACATTAAAACATACCAGAGTTTCATATCGTACTCTTTCTTGCCTCCGTAAAATGCATCGAGAATGGCTTTGATTTCAGGCCAATCAAAAAGACCTTGTTCTTTGATGTTTTTTTCGTTGATATGATCATGTACGAGATCGCGCAGATCGGATTGGAGCCATTCGGCAATTGGAATAGCGAACCCCATTTTAGGTCGATCTAGTAAAGATGGTGGAATGTAATCGTAGACAATGTCGCGCAGCATTCGCTTTTTGACGCCGTTGTGATATTTGTACGAATCGGGTAGAGGCGCCACGTACTCTATAATACGATGGTCGAGCATTGGCTCTCTTCCTTCCAGGCTAACCGTCATTGTGGCGCGATCCACTTTTTGCATGATGTCATCGAGTAGGTACGTTTCAAAATCGATGGCTTGCATATACCCCAATGCGCTGTTCGTTTCCATATTCAATGCATCTGATAGGTACATGGTATCGAGCTGATGCGCATCGTGTTCCATAATCTTCTGCATTTGCTTGTCGGTAAATTGCTGACTCAAACTCAACATAATCTCCCGATTGGAAGGATTCTTCAATACTTGCTTGAGCTTTTCGTAACGATTGTGAAAGTTGTATTTGTTCTTTAAAACGGGAATTTTTCCAGAAGGAACAACGTTCATGGTTCCGACCATGCCTTTGCGTACAAAGCCTGGGATTTTGTTCAATTTTTGACCGTATCGAAGCAAGTAATCGTAGCGATTGTATCCGGCAAAAATTTCATCGCCGCCATCGGCGCTTAATGCCACCGTGACGTGTTTACGCGCCATTTTAGATACCAGTGTTGTAGGGATGGCGCTCGAATCGGCAAAAGGTTCATCGTAATAAAAAGGAAGGTCTTGAATGTGCTCAAAAACCTCTTTTTCCGTGCATTCGAACTCATGATGATCTGTGCCTAAATGTGCCGCAATATCTTTCGCGTAGGGCGCTTCGTTCAATCCGATATCAGGAACTCCAATGGTAAACGTTTTCAGCTTCTCTGTTCGCTCGCTTTGGAGCATGGCTGTCACACAACTACTATCAAATCCGCCGCTCAAGAATACGCCAACAGGTACATCTGCCACCATGCGATAATTGAAAGCCGAATGCAGTAATGATTTCACTTCCGACTTTGCTGTATCGTAATCAACAGTTGATTTTGGTGCATTGTACGCATCGTAAACATTCCAGTATTGCGAAGAAGTCATTTCTTGATTCTCCAAATTGAGTTGATGACAATGACCGGGTTTTACCTTGAAGCAGTGTTGGAAAATAGAATGCGGAGTAGGAATATTTCCGTATTGTAAAAAGGCACTAACCGCGTCTTTGTCAATCACTTTTTCAAAAGCGGGATGCGCATGAAATGCCTTCAGTTCTGATGCGTATAGCAAAATGCCATTGTTCCAGTATACGAATAAAGGTTTTACACCAGCTCGATCGCGCAACAAGAATACTTCGTTTTTCGCGAGATCAATAATGACAATGGCGAACATTCCGATAAAACGATGCACGCACTCAATTCCCCACTCCTGATAGGCATGAAGAATCATTTCTGTATCGGAGCCGCTCGTAAAAGTGTGCCCCAGGTTGATGAGTTCGTCTTTGACTTCTTGAAAGTTGTAGATTTCTCCATTGAAGGTAATCCAAAGCTCCTGGAATTGCATCGGCTGCGTTCCATGTTCGCTCAAATCGATGATGGAAAGGCGTCTATGCCCCAAGGCAATTTGAGCATTGGAGTGCTCAAGAAATTGATAATCCGAACCATCTGGACCACGATGCAACATGGTGTCCGTCATGGCGACGATATGTTTCTTTTCAGATTTTTTGTTGAAGTCAATAAAACCAGCGATTCCGCACATAGACGCAAATCTACTTCTTTTGGAAATAACCTTTTAGACTATCTCCCATTTTTAGTAGATTAAGTACGCCGTTTGTTGAAGATTTCATGGCGCGCAAGGCAGGGTTTCTCTCAATTCGATAACGCAACATTTCATCATCGGAAGTTTCGCAAACAAACTCTTGATCGCTTTTTCCTTGACTTGTGCGCAGGCGTGTCAAACTAATCCCCGTAGTTTTTACATCCACTTTATTAAATCCGTTTTCAGAGAACAATTTCTGAAGGGTTTGTGGGGTATAGTAACAAAGGTGATTTGGATATTCAATGACATTGTATTGATCTTTCAATCGATAGCGAAGCACTGAGTTAAAATTCGGAGTTGTTAGGTATAGAACGCCACCATCTCTTAGAATGTGATGCGCTTGATTGACATAATTTTTAGGTGTGTTGAGATGTTCGAGCACTTCTATCGAAACAATGACATCAAAGGATTCTTTTTCAAAATCAATTTTGTGGAATTCCCCTTTGAACATTTTTAATCCTTTGGATTCGCAATGCTCTACAGCTTCATCTGTAAGTTCTGTTCCGTAAACGTCCCAGCCACGTTGCTTGGCAACCTCCATGAAAAATCCATATCCCGCGCCAACATCCAAGAGTTTCCCTGTTTTTCGGAAGGGTTCAAATCGATCCAAAATTTCGTTGAAACGTTTCACCGTAATTGGGGAAAGGTAATTGGTTCTTTCGTAGTTATTGGAGTAATAATCGACCAATTCCTGCATGGTAGGAATCAATTTTGAGAAGACAAAACTGCACGATTTGCATTTGACCAACCCAACTTCAGAATAGGTTTCTAGTTCCTCTAAATTGTCAGAGTCACACAACAAACATTTATGATGAATGGCAGTAGTCATTGAGATAGTCAGTAGTCTATTAGTCGTTGCAAAACTATTATTTCTTTTTCAAAGAGTTTGTTAATCGCCAACATTTTTGCTCATTTCTTGTGAAATTGAGTATTTGTGCGCATTTCGATTCAAGAAATTGATTCGCAGGTGGTTAATCGTTCAGCACAAGATCCAGCGTTTCTGCGAGTACGTTGGTTTGAAAAGAGCGACTGTACGCACTTCCTAGTTGAAAATCTCGTGGAGCAGAAGATGGATTGGAACGTTTTTTTTGCAATTGTTCCTTCAGATACGATTCGCACTCTTGAATAGAGGTTAAGGCAATTCCTGATTGCGTTTCTGAAATAAAAGCTGTCATCAAGTCGTGATCTGAAGGACATAGGAGCAACTCCAATCCCAATGCATAATAGTCAAATATTTTTACGGGCAGGCAGCCATCGAGATTTTTATAAGGAGTGAGAACACCAATGTCCATTTGATACGCTAAATCTTGAAATTCTTCCTTGGGCAATTTGCTCGTATAAAGGAATGTTTCTGGATGTTCTTGCATGAGTTTCCGATACTCCGCTTCTACTTGAGGCGTATCAAAACCTCCAATCAAATGAAATTCAAGCGCTGGATCGTTGATCTTCAGAATGCTTTCAACAATCATGGATAAATCCTGATAGGG
Organism: Fluviicola sp.; assembly: GCA_043584915.1. Classification (GTDB taxonomy): domain Bacteria; phylum Bacteroidota; class Bacteroidia; order Flavobacteriales_D; family Crocinitomicaceae; genus UBA4466. The sequence goes on along the minus strand of CP121319.1, from coordinate 91,569 downwards.
ATACAACGTTCCTGCATACAACAGCTTCAACTTGTTTTCGTCTTTCTTGCCGATCTTTTCTGTAGGCTCAAAGCCATTTCGAACCACACTTCCTGATTTGCCTGTGAATTTTTCCAGTCTTTCGAGACCAGCTTCCGAAACCGTGATGAGATGATCTGCATTGGAAATCCATCGGAGCTCACTTTTTCGCTCTAACGAAGCAATGAATTTTCGCAAGAAACCTTTGGGGGGAATACGATAATGACTGTTCCACTCGTCGCGGTAATCAGCAATCCAGGGTGTTCCGAATTTCTTTTTTAAATAATGACCAAAATCAAATTGCTGAAACGGACGCCCGGAAATTAATATCAAATCAATCGATTTGTTCTTCACTAGGTTTTCGCAATAGGGCAGGAAATTCGAATAAGGCAGTGCCTTTTTGCTGTAGTTGGATGCGATTAACTCCCAAAGCGTAAGCATTTTCTGAAAATACCTCATGGCTGGTTTGCCGTCCATTTTATCCCGCAAGGATCTTTCAAAAGGCAATTGATGCACTTCATAACCTTCCTTTATCTCCACGTGCAATACGTTGTCAGTAACCGGCTCGGTTAGCGTTGCTTGACCACGGTTCCAATTTCGAGTAACCACAATAGGATAGTAACCGTGCTTGTGCAAGTTTTCTGCCCAATAAGCAGTGCGTTGTCCTCCTACAAATGCAGATTCCGGGTAGAAATACGATATGATGAGGACTTTTTTCATTGCTTCACGAACGTTTACGAAGATAGCCAATCAGCACGCGAGGCGTTAGTTTCTGGAAAGCGAGGTAGGTAATGATAAGTGCTATTCCAACCGCTACACCAACTAAAATCATTGGGGTGAAATTCAATGCAAGAATGCTATCGATAGTCAAATGAATGAATACGATATATCCTACAACCAAAGTCAACATCACGAAAAGCATCCCCAGTTTCATCTTTAGTTTGGCAATTCGAACGCCGAGGAGATACAGAATAATTCCCATCAGCGTAAACGAAGTAACCTGAGAAATCCCCGCGACAATAAACCCGTAATCGTTCATCAAATACAAGTTCATAAAAAAGGCAACACCACTCCCGAAAATTGTCGCGTAGAGGATGTAAACATTCTTTTTATTCAAACTGAAACTTATTGCAAATTGATTGGAAGCCAATGAAAGAACACTCGCCAAACCAATCAGTGGGAACACACGGAGCGTTTGAAGAAAGTCTTGGAATAATTCAGGTTTTGATAGAAGTTGGATGAGATATGGACTGAAAACCAAGATCGCAACCAGCGTTCCAAAAGCACTAAAAATGGAGAGATCAAATACTTGCTGATAGTTCTTTTGCGCGTCTTCATCCTTTCGAATCGACATGACAAACGGCCCAATAGCCATGCGAATCATATCGGCCAAAACAACTATGGGGAGACTTATTTGCATGGCAAGAGCCAAGTTGGCAACGTCTTGTACATCTGGCAATAACTCCGCTCCAATGAATTTATCAAAGGTGTTAATCCCCCAGGTGAACGAACTGATGATAATGAAGGGCCATGCGAACACAAAAACGCGCTTGAGCATGGCTTTCGAAAAATTATAGACACTCAGGTAAATTCGTGCCGAATTGATGAACAAGAGTGCGACAATAAAGCGCGCTGCGAATTGCGAAGCCACAATTTCAATCAAACCAAAGTTGTACAGGGAAACACCCGGCCAAATGATTCCGAGTGTAAACGCAGCTTCAGCTAATGTGATTAGAACCGCTTTCTTTGGTTTTCGTTGAATGCGGTATAGGTTGATATTGGTGATGTTAAAAATGTATGGGAACAACTGCATACCCATTAATAGAAAGGCGAGCTCAATTTCTCCCTTGTTGCCATTTATAATGAGTAATTCCGCTAAGGAGCCTTTGAATACAAGGATGCCCAGAAAAATAAGGATCGCCATCCCAACCTGGTAATAAAACCAGGACGAAAGCACCAGTTTTCGGTATTTCAATCGATCACTTTCGTAGTAATAGTAAAATACGCCTGAATTCAGCGCCATCGTAAAAGACAAAAGGGTAAACGCCGACTGAAGAAGAAAGATATTGGAATAAGTAGCTTCTCCAAGGCCTTGATACAATGGAATCAGCATCATTGCAAATACCCGCGAAAAGACATTCGCAAATCCATAGACAAGCGTTTCGCCGATAAAAGCTTTAAGTTTACTCATATTATTCCTTGACCAAAAGGTAACTGATCGTAGCTTCTCTACGTCCAACGTATCGGATTCCTCGGTACATATCCCATCCCAGGTAAATGAACCAAAGTGCAGGTTTGAAAATAGGTTTTTTTAATATTGGCATGCGTCGTTTCGCAGCTCTGTAAATTTGTGCTCGTTTGATATCGATGATCTTAAACCCTGCTTCGCGCGCATATCTGCGTGTTTTAAATGGGTTTACTGGATGAAATGTATCCAGGCCACCATAAGGTCTACCACGCAATTTTAAATACGTTCTCGCCAATTTTCCTTTCCCCATCAGCGGGAACCAGAACATGCGATAGTGTCCTTCATAAAAACAGATGTAATCAGGACCTCTTAGAATTCCAGACCCCCCTTTTTTCAAAACGCGATACAATTCATGAATGCAATCGCGCTCATCGGCTACGTGCTCAATGGTTTGCCAACTGTCGAAATGATCGAAAGTTTCATCTTCGAAAGGAAGTTTCTCTCCAACACCTTTCACAATGCGGTCGCGCCAGTCTTCTGGATAATCGTTTTCTGCAAATTTTGCGTCTATAACATCGTGTTTCCACGTTTCTGGCTCGACGCCGTAGGTATTGTAACCATTGCGCAAACCTTGCAGGACAAAACTACCACAGCCGGCAGCCATGTCGAGAATTTTTTTCGATTTCGGTTCGTCAATAAACTGATCAATGAGTTCGTAACGATGCTTTTCAGAAAATACGCTATCATCACTCCAGCGCACAAGCAATCGCTCATAAAACTCAGGTGAGTACATGGCGATATCTGGATAGTACAATAGAATCTCTTCATCGATTCGCTTGCTTAATATTTCTCTAGCTGTACTCATTTTCGTAATCGTTTTAATCTAGGTTGCACGCGATACATAATTTGAACGATGAATCGGTTGAAGCTACTAGATAATTGACGCTTCCATTTTTTATAATAGCGCTCAAATATCGGCTTTTTCGTCAGTTTATAAAGAATTTCCATCAAAGGAATGTGGACGTTCTTCTGGTAATAAAACGAAACGAGTTGTTCTTTTTTCTGATCGTATACCGACCAATACCATCGGTGATATTTGTGCAGATTGTTTTCCAGGGTCTGAATGCACGAATCGTACATTTCTTTTGCTTCTTCGGATCCCGTGACGCGGTAAAGGTCTAGGATTCCGAAAAAAGTGTACGCAAAACCGTTCAAAACATACGATGCAGGATCTGTGGGGTATTCTTCCAACCACAAATCGCCGTTTTCATCAATGCGTTTTACACCACCTTCCGAATAATCGTATTGAAAGAAGCGAAACGCTTTTTCGGCGGTTTTCAAATATTTTTCTTCACCAAACAGTTGGTAGGCACGCAAGTAAAGCGAAATCGCTTGTCCCATGTACATGGATGAAATCCAACCATCTGGAAGGTTGTACTGAATGTTTTCAGCACTTCTCCATACAATGGCGTCCTCAAACGGTTCTGATTGTTCGTCCAACCACGAAATGCAGTTTTTGATGGTGTCCATGCGCTCTTCTGATGGGCCTTCATGCACTAGGAATTCATGCTGAATCAATGCGTATTGAATGACGTAAACGATGCTATAAACATCTCGATCCTTTTCTACGAGGTACGGAATGCCTTTGTCATCAAAGCGTCCCAAAGAATTGTTGTCGAAATGATAGATAGCTTCTCGGAAATCCTGATAATATCCGCCCAATTCTTTTTCTAAAGAAATATGGCCGCAGCCGAGGTTGATATCATTGTTTACTTTCATTGTAGAGGCGCTTGTAATCGCTAATCCATTGGTTGATTAGAACATTCCAGGAAGCAAATTTACGAATGATATCTGCATTGTTGCCGCACTGTTGCTGGAGCTTTTCAACATCTTGCAAGGTATTACTCAAGTCCATGGCCAAATCCTCAAAATTTGATTTCAAGAAATGCACGCCTAAATCGGAGTAAATATCGTAGGGAAGCCATTCGCCTACCAGAAGGATATCGCCCGCAACAAAGGCTTCTTTTACCGAGCTTGCCAATGCGTCAGTGGTTTGTGTGTTGATGGAGATATCAGAAATTATTCGAAGCTCCGAGATTTCAGCATCCGAGAGCCTGTCTTCGATTATTTTATGTTCGAAGCCATAATTTTCAGCAACATTTTTTAGGTTCCCTCGATACGATACAGTTCCTCCATATGTCATTGGGAAAAGAAGAAAGAGGCTCGATTTTTCCTCTGCAGATAGCCGGTTCAACGCTTTGAGTGCTTTCAAATGCTGTTGTTCTGGCTTGCCATTGTATCCTACTGTCACAACCGTTCTTCCTGCGGGAATCTCCCATTTTTCTTGGGTTTCCGTTTTATCCAGGGCAGAAAGTGCGTCATAAACGCTGTCAATTCTTGCCGAACCGTATTGGTTGAATTGATATTTCTCCGTTTTCTTTCCAAAGTGTTCTTCGAAGTATTCAAGCATGTTTTTGGAGAGCAGAATTCCATTGCAAGTATCAAACAAAATACGCTGTTTCTCTTTGGATTCTGCGGTTGTGCGGAAGAGGTCGGAACCGAAAAGGGTACAAATGAAGGTTTTATTGAGCGTTGGAATGTACTTTCCGTAAGCGGGTTCTACAAAATGGATGTCCAGAATATCCGCTTGTTTGGTGTGTTTACGAACAAACGATTTTCGATACAACTTCATGTACAGGCGAGCGAAAATACCAGTTAGCCCCAGTGGAATCAAATTAACGATTTCGTTTTTGTCATTGATGGCACGACCGTGAAAAATATCAAGCGCTGTTACGTGAACGCCTTTGTTATGAAGATGTTTAATGAGTTCGGAAGTTCCTGGGTGCCAAAATGGTATGGCTGTTAGGATGATGATTCTCATACTTTGAGATCAATGAATTTCATGTATTCTTTCCATTCTCCTATATCCTTCCAACTTTTCTCGCTCACGGGGAACACGCCAACACGACGTTTTTCCTCCATCAACTTTCCAATCAAATGCGTGATATGGTAAAATTCGTCCTGCGGGATTTCTGAAATCAGATGTGGCTCTAAGATGTACAACCCTGAATTGATGAGGTAGGTGAGAGAGGGTTTTTCCGTAATTTCTTTCAGAATGCCATTTTCACCCGCTTCCAATGTGCCATAAGGGATATCGATGTGCTTGAGTGCGCCAACAACTGTCAATTCGTTGTTGTTTTCCTTGTGGTATTTGTAAATCTCCGTGTAATCTTGTTCCACGAGAATATCGCAGTTCGTTACGAAAAACGTATCCTCAATTTGATCTTTCAAAAGACTCAAACTTCCTGCTGTTCCCAATGGCTTGGGTTCTTCGAAATAAGAGAATTCGGCATTTTCTACCGGGTTATTCTCGAGATAATAACGGATCATGTCGGCCTTGTAGTTCACGCTCAAATGAAAAGTGTCGCATCCGTATTGCGTAAAACTTTCCACAATGGTTTCGAGCATTGTCTTTTCACCAACGGGAATGAGCGGTTTGGGAATTACATTGGTAAGGGGTTGAAGCCGTGTTCCTTTTCCTCCGGCCATGATGACTACCGGAAGATTCATGCTATTTTCCTCTGCTTTTTTCGCTGCGCCAAAAACATCTTCCCAATGAATAATTTCGATCAGTTTTTTTTGGTCATCGACAACAGGCATGGCTTCAGAGCGCAGTTCCAACATTTTGGCTTTAATCGCCTCTTTGCTTTCATTCGGATGCGCCACGGTGATGATGGTGCGCAGTACTTCCGATATTTTCGTTTCCAAGGGTTTTTGACTCAGAATAGCGCGCTGTAAATCGCCAATACTTAGTACGCCTTGAAAGATGTCTTCCTTTAAAACCACCAATAGTTTTCGCCCTTGAGCGTCCATTTGCTTGAGAGCGTCCATCAGCGTGGAACTTGCCGAAATGATAATGTCTGGCTTCATAGTTACCCGTTGATTTGGTTGAAATGATCTTTAGTAATTCCGTATTGCAGCGCATCATGATACGCATTGTTCCAATAATAATGCTCCTTGAGTGTCCCTTCCAACGTGCATCCAAGGCGCTCGTGTAATTTCACAGATGCCTGATTCACACTGTAAACGTGCGTCCAAATTTTGTGAAGATTCAGTTTGTTGAAACCGTAATCAAACAGCGTGCGGAAGCTCTCCGTTGAAAGGCCTTTTCCTCGATAATCGGGATGCATAATTGCGATTCCTGCGGCTGCATTTCGAGATATCCAATCCACATTTGTTAGTGCCGTAAATCCGATGGCTTGACCACTTTCGATGGCTTCAATGATAAAGTAAACATGCCGATTTGAAATATCGGTCATGGCATTCTCAATCCATGTTTCCTCCAATAATTCATGCTTTGGAAGTCGCATGCTCAGTGCCATTTCGATAAATGTTAAGTCGTTTCGCCAGGCGAAAAACAAATCCTTGTCACTTTTTTTGAGTGGGCGTAATTGGATGTTTTCTGCGATAATCATCGGGCGTTTTGGTTTAATTTATAGCAGCAATTATTCACTATCAAAATACACGATTTGCGCGCGTACTTCTCGTTGGATTCTCTGACGATCTCGCTCTAACGCCTCTCGATTGGGCGCTTGAAGTACAAAATATCCATGGCGATCCAAGCTGCTTTCGACAAAACTAACGATTTCGTTTTCTTTCAACGTGATCTCAATTTTTTTCAATGTTTCCATTGATTCCAACACTTCTAAAGTAGGGATTTTTTTAATACGTTTCCCTGACTCCAACAAGAAGAAAAAGGCACCTGCAACCTGCGTTTGTTTTGGTGCTAAATCCGGCTTTTCTCCCAAGGCTATAGCGATTAGCGCATCTTCCATATTGATTCCTGTCGCTAAAGGAGCCAAATCGGAAGCGATAAAATCACCTCCCAATCTAGGACTTGTTTCTATCACGGTAATTGCCTCGTTGTGGATCTTGATTTCCGTATGTGCGGCACAGTTTTTAAAGTTAAAAGTGTGATGGATGCGCTTGATAAGTTGGTGTACTTTTTCAGTGATTTCATCAGACAGCTGTGCGGGTGCAATATGACCAGTTTCCACATTGGTAGGGAAAGGAGTAGTCATTTTCTCAGTGATTTGAATCACGTGTGCAATTCCTTCAGAATGAATGGATTCGATGCTGTATTCCTCTCCGTCGATGAATGTTTCGGCGAGTAATTGATCCTTTTTTGTGTGCTGAAATGCCGATGCAATGAGCGTGTTTGCTTCGGTTCTATTCTCACAAAAATAGACGCCTCTACTTCCTGAATTATCTACGGGTTTAATGATCACTGGAAACGCTTTGATATCCTCTGGTTTCTCAATCAAATAACCTTTTGCGCATGGTATTGAATTGGCAAGAAATGTGGCTTTCATTTGTTGCTTGTCCGTGCAGATTTCCGCTGTATCCATAGAGAAAAATGGAAGCTGAAAATGTGCTGCAATCCTTGCCATCATAACCAATGGCTTGTCGGTTGCACTTGTCAATATTCCATCAATCTGGTATTTGTCAACTATGGCGCAAGTTCCTTCAAAATCTTGTCCACCTATCACCTCAAAATAATCTGCGAAATCTTTTCCCGGAGCGCCATCAAATGGATCGATAACAACAGTTTGGTGCCCTTGAATTTGACATCGTTCAATCAGTGATAATTGAAGAAATCCGCCGCCGAATATGAGCAAGGTTTTAGCCATAAACCTCTTGGATTCCTTGTTCGAGCGTGGTGCAAATAAATGCCACTTCTGATTCCGTCAAATCGCCGAACATTGGAAGCGTAATCGTGTTATCGCAAACATACTCTGTCACTGGCAAGTCAGAAGGTAAATCCTGATAAATGGAAAAACGGTGAATGGCAGGGTAATGCACACTCGTCTGGATGCCATTTTCATGCATGAAGTTCCTCAATTCGTCGCGCTTTTCGTCGTTCGAATCGATCAAATTGACAGGAAAGACGTAGTTCGATGAAAAATCCTCATTACCCGCAAAGGGAACAACAATTTTGGGGACATTTTTCAGCCCCGACAAATACCAGTCTCGAACGTGCTTGCGCTTTTCCAAATCAATCGGGAGTTTGTCTAGCTGTACAAGTCCAATGGAAGCACGAATATCATCCATGCGATAGTTGTATCCTAATTCTACAATGTCATATGCCGTTGCATGCCCTTTTGAGCGTTCAAACGACATGGTTGTCATTCCGTGAGAGCGTAAAAGTTTCACTTTTTCGTAAATGGCTTTGTCATCTGTAATTAACATGCCACCTTCTCCCGTTGAGATGTTTTTATTGGAAAAGAAACTATAGCAGCCAATGGCGCCAATCGTTCCTAATTTTTGTCCTTTGTATTCTGATAGCGGCGCATGACACGCATCTTCAATAACGCGAATGTTCTTCTCGTTGGCAAAAGCCATGATGGCATCCATATCGCAAGGGTGACCTGCGTAATGCATCACAATAATCGCCTTGGTTTTAGGAGTGTAATTCGCTTTTATTTGATCTAAGGAAATGGTCGGTCGAGAGATGCTTTCAACATCGCAAAAACGCGGTGTTGCTCCTACGTATTTTATACAATTTACCGTGGCTGCAAAGCTCAATGAAGGACATAAAACTTCGTCTCCTTGCTGAACGTCAAGTGCTAGTAGCGCTAAATGAAGTGCAGCGGTACAATTTGCCATCGAAGCAGCGTATGAACTACCCATCATTTGGGCAAATTTCTCTTCCAAAGCCTGAGATTGCGGCCCCATCGAGATCCATTTACTTCGCAAGGTATTTACTACTGCTTTTTCTTCCGCTTCATCAAAATTCAGCTGGAATAATGGGATTTTGTACGCCATGATTACACGTTGTAAATCGTTGTTTTGTACCGTGCCAAATTCTCCGATTTCGTGAACCAATCAACCGTTTTTCGCAAGCCGTTTTCCAAAGAAACTGCGGATTCGAAATCTGTCAAAGATTTGATCAACGTGTCGTCTCCATACAAGCGGAAAACTTCCGATTTTGACGGACGTAAGCGTTGCTTGTCTTGAATGAATTGCACATCGCTTTCCATGATCTTCGCAATAAGATTTAGCGTGGCTTCCATGGAGATTTCAGAATTGCTGGCAATGTTCACTTCTTTACCAACCACTTGATCCGATTCTGCTAATGCGATAAATCCAGCGCAGGTGTCCGAAACGTAGTTAAAATCTCGGGTTGGAGTCAAATCGCCTAGCTTTATTTCTTTCGCACCACTGGCAATTTGCGAGATAATTGTTGGGATGATCGCACGTGCGGATTGCCTTGGCCCATACGTGTTGAATGGTCGCGCAATCACCACAGGAAGATCAAACGAGTTGTAAAAACTCATCGCCATCATATCTGCACCAATTTTTGATGCCGAATAAGGGGATTGTGGCTGTTTCGGGTGTTTTTCATCTATCGGAACATATTGCGCCGTACCGTAAACTTCAGAAGTCGAGGTAACAATCACTTTTGACGTTCCGTGATCTTTTGCCGCTTGACAAATATTGAGCGTTCCGTTCACATTGGTATCGACATAGCTGCCGGGCGCAACGTAGGAATATGGAATGGCAATGAGGGCTGCTAGATGGAAAACGACATCCATATCTTTCACAATTTCTCGACAGAAATTAGCATCTCGAACATCTCCCGAAACGATTTCTAAGTTTTCATGCGACAAATCATCGATCCATCCCCAATAATTGAAAGAGTTGTATTGCGCCAATGCACGAACTTTGTAGCCGCGCTGAAGCAACATTTCGGTGAGGTGAGAACCAATGAATCCATCGGCTCCAGTAACGAGTGCTCTCATTGCAAAATAGGTTTGGAGCGAAATTAATCAATTCCACTAGCTTTTGGGTAACGCCATCAGGTATTTTCTTGCAAGGTTGGATGCGGATGAATCCGTGTTCCGTCAGAGGATAAACTGCTCTTTTTCTTCTTGCTTTCTAACAATCCAAGTGCTTTGAAATCGACATTTAAAAGGATGAACAAGAAGGGTAGAAGCGGGGCGCGTAAACGCACCAAAACGCCGTACAGACCTGAGGTTAAACCAGTAATAAAACTGAGTAAAAACACAAGGACGAGGCAGAAGTACAAAAACTCATTGGTTCGAATAAATCGGTATTTGACCATGGGGCTTTTCGTGATAAATCGAAGCAACCCGTAGAGTAATAACAAACTCTCTAGCCCGTTCAAAATCAAGTTGGGTTTTAGCGCTTCGTATATCATGGGACGAAATGCACCTGTAAAAATGGCAATTGGGGTAACGCGAATTAAGCCGGTTAAGGTAAACTCTACCTGACCAAGGTCATATCGATCTTCTCCATAGGATTCGTTTTCGGCGAAGTCGTTTTGTGTTAACGCGGCCTCTTGCAAAAAGGCATTGGAAGCAAGTAACTCCTGCTCAGATTTCGCCGCTTGACTCAGAATTATTACAGACAGTCCTCCGAAAAGAAAAAGGGTTCGAATGGTGAGTATGGCGAAACTTTTCAATCCCCATTTTTTGATCATTCGCGACAAGAAGGCCAGGGCAAATGGGATAATTACAACAATCAGCACCACGGATCGAATGTGGTAAATGAGCCATGCACAAAAGAGGAAAACAAGGAATTCAGTGACACGTAGTTTGCCAAAATGCAAATATTTGAACCCGTAATAAATCATGTAGCACAGGGCAATATATACGAACGAATCTTTTGAAATACCTGTACACCAGAAGTTTACAGAAGGCAGGAACAAGATCGCCAAGGCGATATAAATGGGTTTTGCTAATTTAAACTCAAGAACCAGAGTGAAAAGTTTCCAGCTTGCCTGAGCTGCCATAAAAGCAATAATTAAAGTGGATGCCAGGTAACTTTTGAACGTTAGAAAAGAGAATAAGCTAATCAGTTTGGAGATAAAGAATCCTTCTGGCTCACGATAAATCCAGCCTGGTGGATAGCCTGTGTCGACATCGTACACATTCCAATAATGCGCCATGTCAGGCGTATGCGTCAATTCTTCTAAATAGTCGGTGGGTGAATGTACAAAGAGGTTGTTTAGCACACTGGCTCCGTCAAAATAGGCCATGGTGTCTCCTCCTTTCACAATAAATAGGTAGAAGGCGGAAAAAGCCATTGCAAAGAAAAACTTGCCATAAACATTGAACAAATAGTACTTGTAATGCTCTTTGTGCTTGTTTTTCATGTAATGGAAATGCGCAATAAAAAGCAAGATTCCCGCCCAAAATATGGTGGAAATAAGATCAAACAGACTGAGATATTGACTTGTCAAATTGTGCTATGCTACATTTACATTTCGGGTAAAACAAACAACCCTATCCATGCGTATACGAAAAATGCCAGATTGGTTTCAAAATTGAGGCAGTTTTCACTACTAAGAATGATGATAAGGCTCTCCCTTCTGAATTGTCATAGCACGGTAAAGTTGTTCAAAAAAGATCATTCGGATCATTTGATGCGAAAATGTCATTGCAGAAAGACTCATTTTTCCCTGTGCACGATCGTAAAGTTCCTCCGAAAATCCATAAGCCCCTCCGATTACAAAAATTAAGCACTTCCCCCCTTGATTGAATCGTTTTTGAAGGAATTGCGCAAATTGTTCAGAGCTGTATTGCTTGCCTTTTTCATCCAACAAAATAACCTGGTCGCCCGCTTCAATCATCTTTAACAATGACTTTCCTTCTTCTACCTTTACCTGCTCCTGACTTAATTTTCGCGCATTTTTTATATCTGGAAGCTCCACTTTTTCAACCTTGGCATAGTGCTTTAGACGATTCAAGTATTCGCGCTCACCATCAACCAAGAATCCCTTGCCCGTTTTTCCGATACAGACCACCTTAATTTTCATGATACGAAGATAAAGAAATGAAGTGGTGATTTTAATCAATTCATCGTAGTGAATTTTAGGCATTAAATTTGTACGTTTAAGGTTGGAAACAAACTAAAATGGATTATGATCGCTTTACTAATATCTTTGTTCTTGTTGGCTGGACCAACAGTTCCTGCTGATGTTCCTTACGGTTCAGTGCAGTCGGCCTTTAAATCTGGTAATGCATCTGCTCTCGCGGGAATGTGTAAAGACAAATGCTTGATTAATATCATGGATGACGAACGTGTTTACTCAAAATCGCAAGCAACGCAAGTCTTGAAAAGTTTTTTCAGTAAAAATCCTGCGAGCTCATTCAGCTTTATTCACAAAGGTTCTGGTTCAAGCGAAGGCGCTTTCGGAATCGGGACATACAAGAGTGGCGGAGAAGAATATCGGGTGACCGTTCACTTCAAGAAAATTGGTGGAACCTTTAAGATTGAAAGTATTTCCATCGAAAATTAAGCACTTCCCACTTTCCTTTTAGCGATAGTCTGTACCTTTGGTGTATGATTGACGCAATTATTGACAACGCACTTCGTGAAGATATCGGAGATGGAGATCACTCTTCGTTATCTTGTGTTCCTAAAGATGCACAAGGACAAGCCAAACTTTTGGTAAAGGAAGCCGGAATTATTGCCGGTATTGAACTGGCTCAGCGCATTTTTAAACGCTACGACCCAACTTTGGAAGTAGACGTTTTTCTAAAAGATGGCGATCGCGTGCAGCCCGGTGATATTGCTTTTGTAGTATCGGGAGCGTCAATTTCTATTCTCAGTACAGAACGATTGGTCTTGAACTTCATGCAGCGTATGAGCGGCGTCGCAACGCAAACAAGAAATATTGTGGATCTCATTGAAGGGACAAACGCAAAATTGTTAGACACGCGAAAAACGACGCCAGGTATCCGTTACATGGAAAAATGGGCCGTGCGTATTGGTGGAGGCGTTAACCATCGATTTGCGTTGTATGATATGATCATGCTGAAAGACAATCATATTGATTATGCAGGAGGGGTGAAGCCGGCAATAGACAAAGCAAATGCTTACCTGAAGGAAACAGGCAAAGATTTGAAAATTGAAATCGAAGTACGCAACGAGGCCGAATTGGAAGAGGTTTTGGCCATCGGCAAGGTAGATCGAATAATGCTGGACAACTTTACGCCCGAACGATTGAAAAATGTACTTCCGAAAATTCCTGCGTCAATTGAAACAGAGGCTTCGGGCGGAATAACCTTTGAAACCATTCGTGGATTTGCTGAAACAGGTGTCAACTATATTTCTGTCGGAGCACTGACGCATAGCGTAAAAAGTCTGGATATGTCGTTAAAAGCAATGTACGATTAATCGTCGAGGAGGTCCGAATTACTCCCCTTTGGATCGACCCATCTTTTCGGAAGGAAAAATGAAACACCAATGGTCATCATTCCAAAGATGAGCGTGTAGCGAGCAAAAGGCCATCGCATCAGCATAGAAATTAATCCTACAAAGGTGATAATAGATCCTAACCAATAGATTAAGTTGTATACCGGATGATATTTTCCTGTCTGAAATGTTACCAAATTCAAAAGCAATCCCATTCCGCCAAAGCCAATAAACAAGTACAAGGCAATTCTTCGAGACAAATATTCGCGACCCACACCCGCAAAGATGTTTATGGCCAAAATCAGCGCAACAACAAAGGCGAATCCGCCAACGTTCTTCAATATTTTCATTACGCGATCTTGGTTATCCATGCTGTGAATCAATATACAGTTTAATATCCAAAAGGAAATCAATGTCTTCCTCAATTTTGTTTCCAATCACAATTACATTTGCGCCTGCATCACCAATTTCCTTGATTTTTTCTGCAGAACGAATGCCTCCTCCAATGATTAAAGGAGTGGGCAGTTCAGCGAGCGATGCTACAATTTGGGAAGGAATGGCGTTTTTGGCTCCACTGCCTGCATCTAAATAGAGTAGTTGCTTTCCTTGAAGAATTCCCGCCTTGGCGGTACTTGTAATGATGCTTTTTTTGTCTGAAGGAATAGGAGTCGTTTGACTGACATACGCAACCGAAGAGTTGGTTCCGCCATCAATGAGGATGTATGCCGTTGGAATTACTTCCAGTTCCATATTATAAACCTCGGTAGCAGTGGCGACATGATGACCAATTAAATAATCAGGGTTTCTTCCAGAAATTAAGCTGAGGTACAATAAGGCATCTGCGTCTTCGGAAACTTGATGAGAAGCTCCTGGGAAAATAACCAATGGAATGTCCGAATATTTCTTAATACTTGAAATGCACTGATGAAATTCCTCTCTGGTAACCGTGCTCCCGCCAACAAATAAATAATCGACTCCAGAAAAGGATGCTTTCTTTAATAAGTTCTTGAGTCGTTCATCATCTTGAACCTTTTCAGGATCGATAAGTACAGCGATTTGTCCTGTTTTTTTCGAGAACTGTTTAAGAATGTCTTTCGATGTACTCAACTTTTGAGGTGTTTAAGGTAAAAATGATTCCGTCGATTTCAAATATATCCAAATTCACCAAAAGGTCATGCCCCGGATTCTTAATACGCCCTTTCCATTGATCTCCATCCTTGGTAATGTGCAATTCCTCACTAAAAAGAATTTGCTTGCGACCTGCAAGTTTGTACAGGGTTTCCTTTGCCGACCAGATGCTCGTCACCAAATGCGCATCAGCACAGTCGAATTCTTCCAACTCATCATCAGAAAGGAATTTATGCATTACGCGTTGAATGTCATGTCGCACCGCCTCTAAATCCAAGCCAACAGGGAATTCTTGGTTCTCGGCTATGGCAATCAGGTTTTTCGAATGACTAATTGAAATGTACGTGTCTTTTTGGATGAACGGCGCTCCTTCGGGCGTGTAGTGAATGTGCTCTAATCCATATAGAGTGTGTCGAAGAGAGCGCGTTGCGATGAATTCTCGCTGTCTTTTAACATGACGAAAACTTTTGTAACGCATTAACTCTTGGGGAGTTAGTACATGCAAGTATGCTTCAGGATTGAATTCTGAATACTGCAAGGTGTGGATCTGAGTTGTGCCTCTTACAATTTGTCCACGATGAAAGTCGGCGTTCATGGTTACAAAAAAACGAAAAAGAAGTCGAAGCAACTAGACTTGTATAAATTGAATCAATTTGAGTCAAAAAATTAAAAATAGGACTGACTTAGTTTCTATTTTTGTTAAAGTTGGTTAAGAAGAAATCGGATTTTATTTTTTTAACAAATGCTTATTGAAACCCGATTTTTTCTATATTTACGCGCTTTACTAGAGCAACTTGGTTGAATACTAAACAAACTGTACTTATGTTACGAAAACTTAACTTAATCGTAGTGAGCTTATTGCTAACTATGTCTTATGGGTTTTCCCAATCTGGTCTCGGTACTATTCGTGGTACTGTAAAAGATGGCGACTCTGAAGAACCGATTGCGTTCGCAAAAGTGAAAATTTCACTGAACGGATCTGTTAAAGGAGGAGCCACAACGGATTTCGATGGGAAATTTCAAATCAACTCGGTAGATCCGGGATCTTATGATGTGGAGGTGTCTTCACAGGAAGGACATCAACCAATTAAATTGGAGGGGGTGATTGTGAGTTCGGATCAGATCACGTTCTTGGATAAACTTACTATGACAATCCCTTCGGATGTCCTAGAAATTACTGAGGTAAAGGTTATCGCCTACAAAGTACCTCTTATTGATAAAGACGGTGGAGCTTCAGGAGCCACAATTACTCGTGAAGACATCGCTAGACTTCCAGTTCGTTCAGCAGCAGCTGTTGCAGGAACAGTGGGAGGTGTAAATACGGATGCCGGCGGAATTAGTGTTCGTGGTGATCGTGCAGGAGGTACTTACTTCTATATAGATGGTATTAAAGTTCGTGGTTCTTCTAACCTTCCTAAATCAGCGATTGAAGAAGTAAAAGTAATCACGGGAGGTTTACCAGCAAATTACGGTGATGCAACGGGAGGTATTATCTCGGTTACGACGCGTGGTCCATCTGCACAGTACTTCGGTAGTATTAATTAAGAGTGCTTATTACTCTTTGATGGTTGATTACTCGAAAACGCGTCGTGATACATATGATCCAAATCACGGGTACAACTTATTTAACTACGGTCACGTAGGACGATTCACAACAACACGTCGTCGTTCGCACTCGTTAAATCCAAATACGAACAATTACGAGCACGATGGATTTAGAGATGTTATTGTAGATTTCGAGCCATCGGAGACAAACTCAGCATTGGCTTCAATCACTTCGCAGTACTACGATATTTACGCAGGATTGCCAGAAGGACGATACGAAAACCTATTGCAAATTCAGCAAGGTTCAGGATTGTTAAACGGAGATGCTCCACGTAACGTATACAACATTTGGAGTAACATTGGTACGCCATTCAACGGATTCGGTATCGTAGATAACGATCAGTTCCGTGTTACAGGTTCAGGTTCTGCCAACATTGGAGATCACTCGGTTTCTGTTGGGTTTGAGTTTGAGCGTCGTTGGGACCGTTCTTGGGGTAACGGATTCACTACTGGTGGTGGTGGAAACGGACCTATCGGTATCTGGCAAATTGCACGTCAGTTGGCAAACTTCCACATTACAGAGCTTGACGTAAATCAAGCAACTCTTGTGGATTCACTTGGACGTGTATATGTAAACTACGAAAGATTGAATACAGGATACGCGCACTTGTCAGGAACTGGTGAGTACGGTGGTCAAATAAATAATGATAACCAGTCATTCTTCGATTACAATCTTCGTGAGAAGTTGTTCCAGGAAGGTCTCATCTCAGAAGGTGGTGCAGGAACAGACTTTATCGATGTTGATAAGTATGATCCGAATATCTACAGCCTTGATATGTTCTCTCCAGATGAACTACTGAATCAAGGTAACTCATTTGTTTCTTACTACGGTTTTGATCACACAGGTCAAAAAGTTCGTGGAGTAACAGATATTGATAAGTACTTTACAGAATTAGATGAGAATGGAAACTTCCGTCGTTTTGTTGGTGCGTTCCAGCCAATTTACATGGCAGGTTACGTAATGGACAAGTTTGCTTTCCGTGATATCGTATTCAACGTTGGTGTTCGTGTAGACGTTTTCGATGCGAACCAACCAGTATTGAAAGATCCCCACGTATTTCATTCTCTTTCCCAATCTCAGATGAAGCTGCATTCTTCGCTCACTACGACATCTTAACGAAACGTCCTACTTCAGGATTCCGTTTTGATCCGTTCCAGTATCAATTCGTGAATGATCGTAGCGCGACAATTCGTAACTCAGCGTTGCGTCCAGAAAGAACTATCGATTACGAAGTTGGTTTCCAACAAGTATTGACAAGAACATCTTCATTGAAGATTTCAGCTTTCTACCGTGAGCAGCGCGACAACGTTCAGTTGCAGTCTATCTTCGAAGCGTACCCATCAACATACAGTACGTTCTCTAACCGTGACTTCGGTACGGTAAAAGGATTAACAGTAGCGTATGACTTGCGTCGTACAGGGAACATTCGAATGACAGCTAACTATACATTGCAGTTTGCAGACGGAACAGGTTCCGATGCAACTTCAGCAGCTGGTTTGATTCAGGCAGGATTGCCAAACTTACGTGCAATCTTCCCTTACTCGTTTGACCGTCGTCACGCATTCAACGTAACAATGGATTACCGTTACGGAACAGGACGTGATTACAACGGGCCACTTATTGGTGACTTCGAGTTATTTGGAAATACTGGATTGAACATCGTATCAAACATTTTCTCTGGTTCTCCTTACTCAGCACAAGGAACGATCACGAACGCAGCTCAGTTCAACGCTCAAAACTCAGGTTTGGACGGGACAACAAACGGATCGCGCCTTCCATGGTCGTACCGATTGGATCTTCAGTTAGACCGAACTATGGAGCTTGAAATGGGTAAAGAGGATAATAAAAAAGCAGTATTCTTAAATGTTTACTTGCGTGTTACAAACTTGTTCAACCAATTCAACATTACAAGTGTGTATCGTGCAACAGGTAACTGGGATGATGATGGATTCCTTGCAGCAGCATCGAGCCAAACATCTATCCAGAACCAATTGGATGAACAAGCGTTCAGAGATTACTACACAATGAAGGTTCAAAATCCTTTCAACATTAGTACACCGCGTACTATCCGCTTGGGGATTAAATTTGATTTTTAATTCATAAGAAGAAGAGAGCATTATGAAAAAGCAACTAGTAGCAATTATCGTCGGCGCAGCAACAATGCTGTGGTCTAGCGATGCGCTGGCCTACAAAACGTATGGCAGCAAGCCTTCTCAAGGCAGTAGCGGCGGGAATAATTCCGTGGCTGGTGCTAAAGGAGCCAATTGTGCGCCCGCAACAGCGAGCATCACAATGAATTTTAATGACGTAAGCGCTTTCATCGAACAAAGCCATTTACGCTGGAGCCCTTTGGATGGGTGGTACTGACGTAAACGGTCAGTTGAAATTGGCCGCAATTAAGTTCCGTTCAGGGAACGATTTCTGGCCTGGACCGCTTACAACAACACCAGGAAGTGGAAACTATGATCCAAGTGCTCCTGTTTATGAGGATGCAATTCGTGATTTCGGTGAAGCAAATATCGATCCTGATCAGTGTTTGGCTTATGACAAATTTTACACTATTCGTAAAGCGGAGGTAATTCGTTACACGGTATGGTGGGAGACTTGTATAGGTCCAAATCAAGATCCGGTGGCATGTGCAGGCGCATCACTTCCTACGAACGATGAGTTAACACGTATATACGATTGGCCAGCCCATGGAGATGTAACAATTGGTCAGGATTACTGGCTAGCACCTTTCTATGATGCCGATCAAAGTGGTCAGTACAATCCACTCGATGGAGATACACCTTGGTATGATGACATTTTAGGTCGTGATGATGTATTGTGTGGCCAAGAACGTCGTGTTACATTGTTTGGTGATGAAACACACTGGTGGGTATTCAACGATAAAGGAAACATTCACACGGAAACAGGTGGAGATCCAATTGGTATGGAGATTCGTGCTCAAGCTTTCGCTTTCGCAACAACTGACGAAGTGAACAGAATGACTTTCTACAACTACGAGATGATTAACCGTGGTACTCAAACCTTGTTTAACACATACTTCTCACAGTACTTGGATGCTGACGTTGGAAACTACGCAGATGATTATGCTGGATGTGATGTATCAAGAGGACTTGGATATGCATACAATGGTGATGCATTAGATGAGACAAATGGTGGTGCTCAGGGATATGGCGAAAACCCACCTGCAATTGGAGTTGACTTCTTCGAAGGACCTTACCAGGATGCTGACGGAAAAGATAACCTAGGACCAGATTCATTAGCAGCGAACTTCCCGGAAAGCCAATGGGTAGATGAAGCAGGTGCTGATGATGGTATTGTATACGGAGGTATCGGAGTTGGATACTCTGATGGAGTAATTGACAACGAGCGTTACGGTATGCGATTGTTTACATACTATACAAACGGAGCAGTTTTCCCAACAAATGACCCAGGTAACGCACCAGAGTTCTACAACTACATGCGTGGACTTTGGCAAGATGGATCTCAAATTTTCTACGGTGGTAATGCATACAACGCAGGTGTAACATCAACACCAACTACAGCGGATACGAAAGCACAAGCATTGTTTGATGCATGTTTCGACTACTATATCGCTGTAGCATATGCATACAACGATAAGAGAGACACTTTAACGCAGGTTCCTAACTTGTACGATCCTTCTGATCCATTGACAATTGATGGTCAGCAGACTCCGTATATTGCGTCTCGTTTGAATTTTGATGGTACAGCTATTTCACCAATTGCGGCTGTTCCTCACAACCCAATGCCAGAGGCTGACGGTACAGGGCAATTGATCGAATACGGTTCAAGTCCAATCATTCGTCGTCTTGATGGACACGGAAATGGAGGGCGTAGCCTTGAGTTGACAGATGCGTCGAAAGAAACGATCATCGCAAACGGATTTATGGAAGCACCTGAGTACGACTTTGGTTCTGGTCCAATTAACGTGAAAGTAGTAGATCCGTTGAACGTAAAAGATGGTTACTACGAGTGTCTCTTCAGAGACTACAATACAACATCAAGCAACGGTGCTGATGATGCTGAATGGGTAATTTACCGTTACGAAAGTGAAACGGCGACTACGCCAGTAGATTCCATCTCTTCTTTGGTGACAATTTCTACGAACAACGAACAAATTATTCCAGAATGGGGTGTATCTGTTCAGATTTCTCAAGCATCTTACTTTGTACCAGATGGTGCAGGAGGTGGTGTTGAGGCACGTTCTACAGAATTGCTTAGTTCGTCTATCACATTTGAGGACAGCTCGCTGATTTACATGACAGCAGTTCAAGATAATGATGGGTTCTTCCCGACAAACTGGATCCGCTCTGGAACTTATGCTCCGGAAACAGATCCAAATGAACTGTCATACGCATGTTTGGATAACACTTTGCCAACGTACCGTGATTACTTAGACCCATGTAACTACGCAGACTGGCAAGCACCAAACAATTTTGCCGATCCAAATAAAGATTGGGCACGTATTCTCGGAGGAGGAATTGCACCACACAAGTTGGTAGGGTTCGAGTCTAGCTTTATGCCAATGACTTACTACAACTATGGTTCGCCAACATCAGCGAGAAATGGTTCTTCAATCAGCTTCTTGCCATCTGTTGACATTGTAATTACGAACGATCGTTCTAAGTGGACACGCTGTCCAGTGATTGAACTAGGTCGTGAACCAGCATTAAACGTTGGCGGAGCTGAACCAGGAGCATTGCGTGCTAGTCCATCTGTAAACAAAGATGGATCGGTAGATAGCGGTTCAACTGGAATGGGATGGTTCCCAGGATATGCAATTGACCTTGAAACAGGTGCTCGTTTGTACATGGCATTTGGTGAAAATTCATTCCTTGCTTCTGAGAACGGAGCTGACATGATTTGGAACCCAACATCAACATTAGTTGATAACGGCGGAAACCCATTGATGGGAGGAATGCACCCAGTGTACGTATTCTCGCACAAAACTGCAGAAGTGAACAACTATCTTTTAGGATATGACTTCCCTGCATACATCCCAAGTCAAGGGGATAACGATGCAACAAATGCAGCTCGATTGAAAATGCTAGACGTTCTTGCCAATGATATTACGGAGAAACGTAACTTCTACAGTAGTATTAGCTGGGTAGCGTACCCAATGGCGACGCCAAACTTTACAATTGATCCAACACAAGGTTTACCAACAGACGTGACGATTTCACTTCGTGTGAGTAAGGAGTACAAAAACTTCACATCGACAGGTTTGAATAACGGTCAGCCAATGTACTCATGGAATATGTCTACTGTGGCTACAGAGCTAGGAAGTCGTGATCGATTAGCAGAGGCACTTGATCTAATCAATGTGGTTCCTAATCCATACTATGCATACTCTGAGTATGAGCGTAACCGATTGGATACGCGAGTGAAAATCACAAACTTGCCAGAGCGTTGTACTGTAAAGATATACTCTGTGAATGGTAAATTAGTACGTACTTTCAAAAAGGATAGTCCTGTAACGTCAATAGACTGGGACTTGAATAACTGGAGAGGGATTCCAGTTGCCGGAGGAGTTTACTTGATTCATGTGGATGTACCAGATGTAGGTGAACGCATTGTGAAGTTCTTCGGAGGAATGAGATTAATTGACCTTCAGGGTATTTAATAAGACTTAAAATACGATTGAAATGAACAATTCAATGAATAAAATAAAGAATGCATTTGTTGTCGGAGCTGCGATTTTGTCCAGCTTCGCAGCAACTGCCGGAAATGAAGATCGTGTTGGATCTGCAGGTGCATCACATTTGTTGGTGAATCCTTGGGCACGTAGCTCGGCTCTTGGAGATGTAGGTATCGCAAGTGCGAACGGCTTGGAGGCAACGTTTACAAACATTGCAGGTCTTGCTTTCACGAAGAAGACACAAATCAAGTTTAACTACAGCAACTGGCTTGGAAACGCTGGCATCGCATTTAACAGTGCCGGTATCGCTCAGCGTATTTCTGAGAACGACGTAATTGCAGTAAGTGTGCAATCGATGAACTTTGGTGATATTGCTATCACTACAGTAAACAACCCAGAAGGTGACATCGGTTTCTTTACTCCAAGAGCGAACATTTTTAATGTTGGTTATGCGCGTTCATTCTCGCAATCTATTTATGGAGGAATTAACTTCAAAGTGATTTCTGAGAATATCGCCAACTTGAGAGCGAACGGTGTAGCAATTGATGCAGGTATCCGTTACGTAACTGGAGAGCAAGATCAAATTAAATTCGGTATTGCTTTGAAGAACGTAGGTCCTGTGATGCGATTCCGAGGTGATGGAATGGCGAACCAAATTAACTATGTTTCTACAGGAAACGTAGCGACTTTGGAGCAGCGTTCTGCTACTTATGAAATGCCGGCATTACTTAATATTGGAGCTTCTTACGACTTCATTTTTAATGAAAACAATAAGTTGACTGCTGCATTAGGATTTACAGCAAACTCATTCTCAAGTGATCAGTACCGCGTTGGTGCAGATTACAAAATGACGAACGAGAAAATGGCATTCAACATTCGTGGAGGTTTCGTTTACGAGAAAAACCTTTTCAATGTTGAGAACCGATCGAACGCTTTGGTAGGTCCAACAGCAGGATTTTCTGTGGATGCAATTGTTGGAGAAAATCAGCACGCACTCGGTATTGAGTATGCTGCACGTTTCGCAGGTGTGTTCGGAATTATCCACACAGTGGGAGCTACGATCAGCTTGAAGTAAGATTTAATTTACTATATTTGATTAACGAGAGAGTCCTGAGGGGCTCTCTTGTTTTTGTATAATATTACGCTATGTCACATATATCATATTACACGCAAGAAGGATTGGATAAGCTAAAGGCTGAATTGTTGGAAATGGAAAAGGTACAACGACCTGCCATATCGCAACAGATTGCTGAGGCCAGAGATAAGGGGGATCTTTCTGAGAATGCAGAGTACGACGCTGCGAAGGAGGCTCAAGGACTTTTAGAAGCGAAAATTGCCAAGTTAAAGGGGGTAATTTCGAATGCACGTGTCATTGATGATTCAGATATCGATAACTCTAAAGTGTACATTCTATCTACAGCTAAAATTAAGAATGTAGCGAACGGAATGGAGCTATCTTACACGCTTGTCGCCGAGAATGAAGCGGATCTGAAAGCAAAGAAAATTAGTGTTGAATCACCTATTGGGAAAGGATTGCTAGGTAAAGCTGTTGGTGAAATAGCAGACATCCAAACCCCAAACGGCGTGATGAAGTTTGAAATTGTTGAAATTACACGATAGTGGCGACCATTTTTTCAAAGATAGTGACGGGCGAAATTCCAGCTCATAAGATTGCCGAGAATGATCATTTCCTCGCTTTTCTGGATATTATGCCCTTAAAAGAAGGTCACACACTCGTTATTCCGAAAAAGGAAATAGACTACATCTTTGATGTGGAAGACGATATGCTAGCAGAAATGATAGTTTTTGCAAAGCGGGTTTCCATAAAAGTTAAAAAGGCATTTCCTTGTGAACGTATTGGCGTATCAGTGATCGGATTGGAAGTGCCTCACGCGCACATTCATTTGATTCCCATTAACACTATGGATGATATGAATTTTTCCAAACCAAAAATGGAATTGTCCTCTGATACGTTAGCAGAAATAGCTAATAAAATTAGGACTGCATAATATTTTCTTTGTGCTTTGAGCAATTTTGGTGCGGCATTTGCTGTTATACTTTAAATACTCAAAATTAAAACCATGAAAAAGCACTTCTCCTCATTTTCCGTGTTATTTCTATTGCTTGTTATTTGTGCAGCTCCATTGCATGCGCAAGATGAAGAGCCCATGAAATTTCTTTTCATTGGGAACAGCTACACATATATGAACGATATGCCTGGTCTTTTTGAGAAAATGGCAAAGAAGTCAGGGAAGAATGTTTTGGTTGAGAAAAACACCAAAGGGGGCGCTTCTTTTCAATCGCATACAGAGCGAGACGATATGTTTGAAGCCATTCGCAAACGCAAATGGGATTATGTGGTGTTGCAAGGCTTTAGTCGTGAAATGAGTTTTCGTCCGGATCACATTGATTCTGCAACCGTTCCTTATGTTCAGCAAATTCTCGATTCCATTTATGAGAATAACCCGTGTACTCACGTTCGCTTTTATATGACCTGGGGTTATGATGATGGTTTTAAGGAGCGTGAAGAAGTAAATACTTACGATAAAATGGCCGATTCAATCCGTAAAGGATATGAATGGATAGGAAGTGAGTTTGGACTTCCTGTGGTGCCCGCTGGAATGGTTTGGCGTGAGGTACGCAATAACAAAGGAATTGATTTGTATTATAAAGATCGTGCGCATCCGAACATGAGTGGATCATATACGGTGGCAGCAACTTTTTTTAGTGCTTTTTTCGATGAACCATTGCGAGACAATTACATTCCGAGAATGAAGAATCGCTATGCGCGAAAAATTAATAAAGTGGCCTTTAATTATGTTTCCGAGAACCGAGCCAAATATCATTTAGATGATTATTTGTTTCACTTTGAGGTAGAAAAGAAACGTGATTTGTATGAAGTAAAATACCAGTCGCTCTACCCAGATGCACGTTTGCAATGGTATGTGAACGACTCGTTGGTATCTTCGGAAGCCTCAGGTATCATTTTGCTTGATGACTTAAAAGGGAAGGAGCTTATTCTGAAGGTAACGCGTGCTTGTGGTTCGCGCGAGTACAAGCGAATTTTGTGGAATTACAGCAAAGTAGGAATCCGTCGGAAAGAAGATTAATTAGTGGCTTTCGTTTTTGTTACTCTTTTCCAGAGATCATACAACGTGCGATTTATCCAACCAGCCGCCTTGTGGAAAATATTGATTTTGTAATAGATCTTCGTTAATGGATCTATGTATTTCACCATAATGGTAAAAGTAATAATGGCTGATGCAGAGATAGCTACGGCAATCCAAGGGTGTAAATCTCGCTCAAATACGTTTCCATTTAATCCAAACCCAAATAAGCCGCCATACAGAATGATAACGTGTACCACGTAAATAGGGAACGTATTTTGTCCAATCTTGAGGTACAGAGAGTCTTTAACTTTGAAGAATTTATCTATTAAAATGATAATTCCCAGTAGAACAATTACTTGACCGAAACGAGACAGTGCTGTTGATCCATACCACATGGTTCCTTGATCTACAATGCCCCAATCAAAAAGAATTTCATCAATTCCTACGAGAAGTGTGCGCGCCAAAACGGTTAACAACAATCCAAAAACGATGAAGCTAGTTCCGTACCACCACTTTTTGACATGAAGCTCGGTCTTGCGAACAATAACTCCGATCATGGCACCAAAAAGTGTGTAGGATGCCATCCTCAATGCACTAAACGATGAATACTCACCGTAGAACATATTCTGCACAAACTTTGGGGCATTTACCGGCCAATATTGATTGCTCGAACGAATGCCCTCGGCAACTAATTTCTGATCTAGCATCATATATTCTTTCAGCAAACCGTAGCATGCAAAAATCACCAGTCCTGCAATCAGATAGTACCAGTGCAAGCCTCCGAAATTCAGCCATTTGTAGACGCGATAAACAAGTATCACAAGTAACAAGCCTATTCCAATTGCTTGAAGCACGTGAAATGCTTGAAACCAGGACCAATGGACATCCGTTCCATAATAGAAGGCTTTGGCGATACTCCAAAGGTTCAATTGGATCAAATATCCCCAAAATAATAGCTGAAGAACACGCTTTAAACCTTTACGAACGCGAATGTTCTCCCAGAATTTAAGTTCTCGGGTGTCGCGCCCAATGAGTAAATAAGCAAAAATGAGACCGGTAACCGTAAAGAAAAGGGGAGAGGTGAGACCGTGAAGCAAATGCCAGACGCCAAACAATGGATATTCGTAATCTCCGTTTGGCTGCGCGCGATAGGCGCTATCCAGGGCGGCTCCAGTGAAGTGTCCTTCGAGCATCAATAGAATGGCAAACGACCGTGCCATGTCGATGAATTTCAACCGTGCTTTTGGTTTGCTTGGGATTTGCGTAGCGTCGCTCATTTCAGTTATTGAGCCACAAAATTAAGACATTCTTCCGAATAGCTATTCATCCAGTTGTGTGGTTGTGATAAGTCGGAGCTCTTTGTCAGAGTCTTTGAGCTTTAAATAGATGGATTTAACCGTGAAACCCGTAAGGTTGTCTGTATTTAAGGTCATGGTAATTTTTGCGGATTCCCCCGGTGCCAACACCTCTTTTTCCAAAGTTGCGCTCGTGCATTCGCATGGAGATCGATAGCCGTCCAGAGTAATGGTTTTATCGTATTCGGACATGTAGTTCACCAACGAGGCAATTCTTCGTTTGGTCAAATTGACGTTGTAGTCTGTTTTCGCCAGTGGACTCGCAAATCCTTTCACCGTAATGTTGATTTTGGCTCCTCGGTTGAGCTCTTCCAATAATAAATCGCGAAATACTTGCAGGTCTTTTACTCCTTGATCTACATATTCAACGAAAAAACTTTCAATGTCCTCTTTGGCTTCCTCGGCTTTGTCGCCACTCAATCCATTTGAGTACTCTTTTTTGTAAGTATCGAGCATTTCGGTGTAGTCGTCATACGAATCGATGTAATTGACATCTGTTGTAATAGCGCGAGATCTTGGGTTGGGGATATCGTTGTGGAAATACAACGTAACTGGCAAACGCTTCATTAAATCGGCCAAGGTTTCTTCAGGAGTAGGCGGAATGATTTGTTTTGGGGGCTTTAAGGAGAAGATGTCGCTGCAACAGGTTGGGTTCTTACTGTATAAAACGCCAATTCGATTGGATGTCACGTAGCCAGTATCCACATCTTTGAAATAGTATAAATCGTTGGCGGCGCTGTTTACTGGTAATCCGGCATTGATTGGTTTTTCGAAGCGACCGTTAAAATTGGAGTAGAATACGTCGTATCCACCAAATCCATCTTCCCAGGAAGACGAGAAATACAAACGTTGATTGGCCTCGTCCCACCACGGAGTTACATCGTTTTCAATCGAGTTTAACGTTTTAATGGCCCGTACCTTTCCAAACTGATTGCCGTTGCGAAGGTTGCTGTAAAATAAGTCCAATCCGCCTTTTGAATCTTCTCGATCCGATGCAAATATGAGTGTTTCCTTGCCGTCCAAACTTGCAATGCAAGGCATCGTTGTATTTGACCCTGGTTCGTTGATGATATCGCCAAGTGAATCAATGTAGGTCCAACTGCCACGTGCATATTGAGCAACCATAATTTGACAGCGATAATTGTAGCCATCATCTTTGCATCGACTGAAGTAAAATCGATTTCCGTCCAAACTGAAAGTACCATTCCCAGTATTCATGGCATCTTTCACCAATGCTTCAATCTTGGATGATTCTTCAAACTGATTGTTTTGGATCTGACTTTGAAAGAGTAAGGTATGGTATCCAGAAGAGTATACTTCTTCGGCAGAACTGATTGAATCTGCGCGCAAACTGGAGAAATAGAGCACCGAGTCGTAAATGCCATGTCCAAATTCGGAATTGGGCGTATTGATTGTTTCGGGCAGTGCTTCAATGCTAACATTGGCGGTATCGCGAAGTGCTGATCTCGCCCAAACGGTGCTTTCTACTTCTTGCTTGGCCTTTTTGTATCGATAGCTTTTTTTGTCTTTGTAATATTTCTTCTTCGCCTTTTTGAAGGTTTCGAGAGCCGCGTCGTATTTTCCGTTCTGCTTTTGCATCAACCCGACGTAAAGCAGGCTGTTTGGGTAAATAGAGGAAGATTCTTTCTCGTAGACTTTCTTGTAGTAATACTCGGCTTTTCGGTAGTCTTTATAGGCGCGATATGTTTCTGCAATATTCCAAACGATGTCGACCGTATTGGAGTCAAGATCCATTGCTTTTTCATAATACACCAATGCGTAATAATAATCGCCTTTGTTGTATTGTTCTTTAGCAAAGTCGAGGTACTTTTTCAGTTGATCTTGACCAAATGAGACACTACTGAAAACCGAGAAAAGAAGAATCAGATAAAGTCTGGACATATTCTGTGTACGATTTTTTTCGGTTTGAAGCGGTTCATGATGTAACGAATGGCAATCTCAATGCCACCACGCGTTCTACTGGCAGGGACAAGTTTCGAAAAGTTGATGTCGTAGCTTACGCCAAGAAACCAGGATTGATAATCCATTCCGAGTGATAGAAATGCGGCATCTCGGTTCCGATAAAAGAGTCCGGCGTACAATGCTTTGTAATCTCCAAGGCGATTGATCAATGTATATTTAACCGAGGAGCCAATCATTATTTCGCGGTATTTTCCCTGGAAGGACATTTGAATTCCGGGCACCAAATCCCAATCGTAATTGAGTTCGTAAATCCCTTTTCCAAACATTGTTAAGCGTACGTCGCGTCGAACGACATCTCCATAAAAACCCTGGTTGGGCCTGTTGATATTAAAGAGTCCGAAACCTCCTGTGATGTTAAATCTGGGATTTTCGTAATATTCGTAAATGGTTCCAATGCCGACATTCAAATTGGTGCGACTGTCTGAAAACAGGACTTCTCCGGTAGGCAGTGAGGGGAAGAATTGTACGCCATTGAATTGATTGTCGAAGTAAAACTTATCAAAGTTAAGTTGACGGTGATTCATTCCGATGTTGATGCCCGGTCGAAGGGTATGTGTAGAGTCTGAAGTCAGTTTGAAAACTTTCGAAAAATTCCCTTGTATTTCGATGGTTCGGAAATTCCCGTCTCCAACAACGTCATGAAAGACCATTAATCCATACCCAATATCTCTGCGCCCAAGCGGTTTGGCATCGACGGAAAAGTTCAATGTTTGAAAGGGAACCGTTACACTTCTCCACTGATCGCGGTAGTTGGCAACGAAACGAACATCGCCATTGAAATGACCGGCATTTCCTGGATTTTGAAAAATAGGATTGTCGTTGAATTGTGACCAATGGATGTCTTGCGCTCTTCCAAGGAAAGAGCAGACAAGCAGTAGACACAAAAATCCGATTTTCTTCAACATCTCAATTTCGAATGAAAATACGAAAAAAGGGGAGGTTGTGCAAAAAGGCTTATCCTTCCAGGAAAACGAGTAGGAACATTAATCCGATAATTAAGAGTAATAAGAAGAGTTTGGGATCACGGTACAGCGGTTTTTTACCACGTTTTACGATTCTCTCGTAGTCGTGATGCAAACGTGCGAAATCCTTCTGACGCTTGATCTGTTCATCAGACGGTGTCAGTTTCTTTTGATCTCTATTTATTGTAAACTTTCTCATTTCAGATCTCCCCACATTTTCCCAATTTTCTCAAGTATGCGGTAGGTACGCATTTTAGCATTTGCTTCTGTAATATCGTAAATTTCAGCGATTTCTTTGAAACTCAATTCTTGGAAAAATCGAAGTTCTATCAAATCCTGATGCTCTTGTTTCAGAACGTTTATGGCTTCCACCAACCGTTCTTGGTCCTCTATACTCATATGGTTGGAGAGGTTGGCTTCTGAAGCCATGTCCATCAATCGATTTTCATCTATGGAAACCGCATAATTCTTCTTTTGTTGTCGGAAGAACATCGAAACTTCGTTTTGTGCAATTCGATACAACCAACTGCTGAACGGAAGTCCGCGGTCTTCGTATTTGTCCAAATTGGCCATGGCCTTGATGAAGGTTTGCTGCGTGACATCGCCCGCAACTTCTTCATTACCGCCCAAACGTTTGAACGTAAAACGAAAAATCTGATCAAAATAACGATCATAGAGTACTCCGAAATACCGCTTCTTCTTTTTGGCAAGGGCGATAATATCCGATTCGGAGAGTTTGGCTATATCAATCGTTTTTCTCAAAAGAGTTAATTCGTTTCTCTAAGAATGAATAATTATGACAAAGTAACAGCCTTTTTCCGTTTAATTTTTGATTTCACTGAAAAAAGGCATTACTGTACAAGAAAACGGGTAGTTTGAACTTCAGATTCATTTACGAACTGAATAATGTACATACCAGAAGAAAATCCTTGAGATGGGATGGTGAGTGCGGCGCCATCTTGCTGTGTAAGCTCATGGTTATAAACCAAACGTCCATTCGCATTGAGGATGCTAATAGTACCCTGTCCATTCATTCCAGAAACAAAGATGTTTTGTCCTGCTTTTATCGGATTTGGGTAACTTGTAAGCGCAACATTTACTTTGCGTGAAACACTCACGGGTTGCGAGCGATGCACACTTCCGTCAACATCTACTTGTTCCAATCGGTAATATGAAATGGCATCTGTTCGATTGAAATCTTTGAATTCGTAGCTGTTTTGAGTCGTGCTATTTCCCGCACAATTTACGGTTCCAATTGGTTCCCAAATATATCCATCAGTGGAAGTTGTGATCACAAAGTTCATGCAGTTGTTCTCACTTTCTGTTACCCAGGTGAGGAGGTTGTGATTTTCCATGGCCACACCTGAAAATGCCGATAACTCTACTGGAAGCAGAATAACAGAGCACGTTGTGGTTGAAGTACTACAATCCTCGGCGCTTGGCATTCCAGTATCAAATCCAGCTGAACACCAAGTAATAGCTGATGAAAATGATCCAAAGTTGTTCATGTTGCCGCCCGTCGTAGTAGCAGAACCATTGCCATTTACAGTACCGCTTGACTCATTGGTCCAATTGCCAGAGGTTGTCATACAACAATCGCTACAAATATTTAATGTACCCTCGTTGTTTATGTTACCACCAAACGATTCAAATTTGGCACCGGAGGAGAAATTTACGGTTCCGTTGGCACCAATTTGGAAGTTCCCAGTGGTTTGATAGAGGTAACCTGTAATATTAATGGTTCCTGCATTGGCCCTGATAGGACCTGCCAACTGAACGATTGAGCTAATAATATTTATGGTTCCTCCATTGGTTCCATTTGTAGCTCCATTGGTGAGTCGGCTAAAATTTGCGGGCCCACTGATGTTGATTTCACCACCGCTGAGCGCACTGAGACGTCTACCGGTACCATCCAGGCTGCCTACGCTGCCAATATTTACTTGAGCATTGGTATTTACGATGAGATGATCGGTCAATACAACATCGTTTTTTACAGTAACGGAATCTCCGCTCAAATTCGTAGGAGGAACACAGAAACATTGTGTTGTGCCACCGTCTGTAGACCAAATTGCACCATCATTCCAACTACCACTATTAATTGAGGTGTAGTGTGTTGAATAGGAATAGGTTGCTGAGAAGGTGAAAGCCATAATAAGCACCTTCTTGGCTAGTTTCATTGTAAGTTTCATATTGCTATGAGTTAGTCTTCGGAACAACAATCGACAGGGTTTAAATTGGATTGTTGCACCTGTTTTTACTTCAATTTAATGGAGCGTTTTAGTATGGCTTTAATGGGTTTATGTTAGACGAATATACGTTATTCATCGATAAAAAACATCATTATATCGATAAATACGTGATTCTACGTAGTCGAAAAATGGTGTTTAAATTAGAATAGTATCATTGGAATTGGAGAGCTAAATCCTTTAATTGTTAAGAATAAGGGAGAATACTATGAGTAACGAACAAGGCGGTTAAATATTTCATTCAATTGATACAATTGGATGAAATAAGACTGGAGTTCTTATCATTTTGTCCTTTTATGGAGTACTTAAGGACACTGGAATTATCTTTCCGCGCATCCATTTATGAGCGTTTAATGAAAAATTACCAATGTACTCAGCCATTTCTGATGCACTGACTGGTGCTTCATATCCTGGGAACGCAGCTTCTAACATTTCTGTTTGAGCAGCACCAAGGCACAAGCAGTTCATAGCGATTCCTGAATCTTTGTATTCTTCGGCAAATAATTCCGTAAAGCTGCACAGGGCTGCCTTAGAGGTGGAATAGGCTGCCAAACCTGCAAATTTGACGCTTCCTTGAAAACCACCAACAGAGCTGATGTTGACAATGTGAGCATCCTGCAATTTTGGGAGCGCCGCTTGCACGGTTTCCATTACTCCAGTCACATTTACTTTGTAGCTCATGAGTAAATCGGCATGTGTGATTTCTGGAAAGGGCTTGTTCACCAAGTAGCCGGCATTATTGATTAGAATATCGATGGACTCCAACGCAGAGAAAATGGATTCCGCTTGATTCTTAACGGTATCCAAACTCAAGTCGAAAGCAAAGCACGAAACATTGTTCAAGCCATCAAATTCTGACTGCATTTTTTCCAAATTTCGAGAAAGCGCTACTATTTTGTGGTTGTCGTCGGCGGCCAATTGTTTCACCAATTCACATCCAATACCGCGACTGGCACCCGTAATAACAATTGTTTTAGGCTTCATCGTAATCGAACTTCAATTTTTCAGATGCAGGGTGTGATTGGCACGTTAATATATAGCCTTCTTCCACTTCGCTATCCGTTAAAGAATAGTTGAGTGTCATTGTCGCAGCTCCTTCCATAACTTTGGCTTTACAAGTACTGCAAACGCCACCTCGACATGAATACGGTGCATCTACACCATTGTCAATGGCTCCATCCAAGAGCGTTTTCGAACTATCTAGCTGAAAGGTTTCTTCTTCTCCATCAACCACTGCAGTTACCGTACTTTTTCCACTAAAGGCATCAGCAGGAACAGATTCCTCGGGTTTCATGAGTACTGGAGTCGTAAACAATTCGAAGTGAATTTTGTCTACGGACACACCGAACATATTCAATGCTTCGGTAGCCAGAACAATCATCTCTTCAGGGCCACACAAGAAAAATCCATCCGCTTTCAATAAGCTCAAATCTTTCTTGAATTCATCGACCAAAACTTGCTTGGTGATGCGGCCATGTTCAAATCCTTCCTTCTCTTCTCGACTCAAGAAGAATACTGGATTTGTATTGTTGAGTGCTTCTATCTCGGAGCGAAAAATAATATCCTGCTCTGTTCGGTTTCCAAAATACAAACGAACATTTCCGCCTTCTCCCTCAATTTGTTTGGAGATGGACATGATCGGTGTAATTCCACTTCCGGCTGCAATGGCAACAATGTTTTTCGCATCTGCAGGCTTGGTAAAATTCCCTTCTGGTTTGGAGATAGCGATGGCCATTTCTTCGGTTGCCGATTGGTTGAACCATGTTGAAACCGTTCCGTTCTCCACTTCTTTAACCGCAATAGCCAATGGCTCATTGGTTCCACTGCAGATAGAATAGGAGCGACGTTGCTCCTCACCATTAATCGGAATGGCTACATTAATGTATTGTCCTGCTTTGTAAGGAAAATCATTGTTGGTAGTATCGAAAATGATTTTCACCGTATCACTAGACAGGCGTTCAATTTTCTGGATGGTCACCATATTGAACCCGCGTGGTGCCTTTTTTCCTGATTTTTTGCGGTTTTTACTAAATAATCCCATAATTTTTTAATCGTCGAATGATACAACAAGTTTGTCACTGGTAGGATGTGCCTGACACGTAAGAATGTATCCAGCTTCTACCTCTTCTGCTTCTAACGCATAATTTACGTCCATGGATGCAGAACCTTCAAGAATTTTCGCTTTACACGTACAGCAAACTCCTCCTTTGCAAGCATAAGGAAGATCGGCGCCTGCTTCGTGCCCGGCATCAAGTATGTTTTGTCCGTTTGAAGATAGGTTTAAGCCGATTCGCTCATCGTCAATGATGATGGTTACATTCGACTCTACCTTCGGAGCATTTGTTGGTTTCTCAATTGGAGTTTTTTGCGTTGATGGAGACGTAAATAATTCGAAGTGGACATGCTTCTCATCCACACCCTTCGAAATCATGGTGTCTTTTACATCCAGAATCATTTGCTCCGGTCCACAAACATACACTGCATCGATCGATATTCCTTGCAAAAAGGCTTTGTACAGTTGGTCTACTTTTTCAGCATCAATACGTCCTTTTTGAAGTTTGTTACCGATACTTTCCCTCGACAGCACATGGATCAATCGTAGACGGTCCATATAAATGTTCTTAAGCCCCTCGATCTCTTCTCTGAAAATAATGGACGCAAATCCCTTGTTCCCATAAAAGAGCGACACCGTGCTGTTTGGTTCTTCTTTCAAAGCCGTTTTTGCAATCGATAAGATGGGAGTGATTCCGCTTCCCGCAGCAAACAAAACATAATGTTTTTCAGCTTTGGCATCTGGATCCAGTTTGAAGTTTCCAGTGGGTGTCATGACATCCATCTGCATTCCTTCTTTCAGCTCACGATTGGCGAAAGTGGAAAATTTACCACCGGGAACTTCTTTGATGGCCACGCGCCATTCATTTTCAAATGGAGCAGAACATAACGAATAAGACCTTCGAATATCTTCTCCGTTGATCTCACTTTTTAGTGTAAGATATTGTCCAGAAAGGTATTGGAATTGGTCTTGAATCGTTTCGGGAACGTCGAATGCGATAGAAACAGCATCCTCCGTCTCACGGTTGATTTCACGGATGGTTAAAGAATGGAATGTTGGCTTCATGAATTCAAAAAGTCTCTATTTGGTGCAAAAGTACTCATTTTTCGGCTTGAGAAGTAGTAGTGAAAAGGATTCACAATTGTATAGAAATTCGTTAGGAAATGGAAGCCGAGATCGGAAAAATCGTTCGAATTTCGTACATTTGTTACAGAAATTATGAGCAGTATGAAAGAATTGAATATCGACGAATTGGAGCGTAAGTTCCAAGAAAAAATCGACAACGATATCAAAATCGAGCCGAAGGATTGGATGCCGGATAACTATCGTCAAACGTTAATCCGTCAAATTTCTCAACACGCCCATTCCGAAGTAGTAGGGATGCTACCAGAAGGGAACTGGATTACGCGTGCACCCAATTTACGACGCAAAGCGGTTTTGCTTGCGAAAGTTCAGGATGAAGCGGGACACGGATTGTATTTGTACAGTGCCGTAGAAACTTTGGGGGCAGATCGTGAAGACACCATTGATGATTTGCACTCAGGCAAGGCAAAATATTCATCCATTTTTAACTACCCAACTTTGACATGGGCCGATATGGGCGCCGTAGGTTGGTTGGTAGATGGAGCAGCCATTATGAATCAAGTGCCTTTGTGTCGATGTTCGTACGGACCGTATGCAAGAGCAATGGTGCGCGTATGTAAAGAGGAATCTTTCCACCAGCGTCAGGGGTATGAAATTATGATGACCTTAGCAAAGGGAACTCCAGAACAGAAAGCAATGGCACAAGATGCCTTAAACCGTTTTTGGTGGCCAGCATTGATGATGTTCGGACCAAGTGATAATGAGTCGAAACATACGGCACAATCGATGAAATGGAAAATCAAACGTCAAACGAACGACGAGCTACGTCAGCAGATGGTGGACATTACTGTGCCACAGGCAGAGATGATCGGATTAACAATTCCAGACCCAGATTTGAAATGGAACGAGGAGAAGGGAGGTTATGACTTTGGTGAAATCGATTGGGATGAATTCTGGAATGTTGTAAAAGGCAATGGACCTTGTAACAAAGAGAGAATGAAGATTTTGGCGTAACGATGATGCGTCAGTTTTTGTTTGACGCCTACCGTAAACCGCTTTTTGAGCAACTGGTACATTCTTCGGATGATACCATTGCTGCCATTGCTGCCAAATCTCTGAAAGAGACGAAATACCATCTAAAACATTCCTCGGAATGGGTCATTCGTCTGGGAGATGGAACAGAAGAGTCGCACAATCGAATTCAAGACGCTTTGAATGAACTGTGGAAATATGCCGCTGAAATTTTCTACGAAGATGCCGTTGATGCTGAATTAAAAGCAAACGGCGTTTTACCAAATATGGATTCGTTGAAATCAGACTGGGAAGAAAATGTGCATGCTGTGCTTCAGGAGGCAACATTGGAGATTCCAGATAATAACTGGAAACAAGAAGGCGGTCGCAAAGGCTTGCACTCTGAACACCTTGGCTACATTCTTGCCGAATTGCAATACATGCAGCGCGCTTATCCGAACATGGAATGGTAACAAAAGAAGAAATATGGGCATATCTGGAGGAAGTTTTTGATCCGGAAGTTCCCGTATTGACCGTCGTTGACCTTGGTGTTGTACGCAATGTCGAAGTGGATGGAGATACCTGTAAAGTCACTATTACGCCTACGTACAGCGGATGTCCAGCAATGAAGCGAATCGAGGATGATATCGTGGAAAAACTCAATGAAAAGGGAATCGAAAACGTTCATGTTGACCTGGTTTTGGCACCTGCCTGGACAACCGATTGGTTGACCGAAAGCGGTAAGCAAAAGCTGAAAGAGTACGGCATTGCCCCGCCAGAGGACGAGCCAGACAAAAGCGTGCTTTTCGCAGATCCATTTGTGGTTCCTTGTCCAAAGTGCGATTCGAAAGACACACGCATGGTAAGTCAGTTCGGAAGTACGGCTTGTAAGGCGCATTATCAATGCAACGAATGTTTGGAACCTTTTGACTATTTCAAATGTTTGCGCTAAAACAATTCCCATTCTTCATCCTATTGCTTTTTTTTGTTGCCGCTTGTAGCAGTGAAAGTTCAACGGATCTCGTGAAAGGAGTAGAGGAGCAATTACCGAAAGTAGATGCGTCAAAATTTCGCAAAGTCAAAACAGAAGGATTTTCTATTTCCATTCTTGAGGAGATGACCACCAATCGCGTTTCGGGCGATGTACTTTTTAGCGCAGATTACTTGCCGAAAGAGTACCACATCAAAGTTTCCAGAATTCCCATTTCGCGCTTTTCAAAAGACAAAGGATATCAGGCAAACAAAACCAATGTTTTAAAATGGTTTGCGGAACAGGAAAGTCAGAAGATTCAAGATCGCTTGTCTAAATTGGAGGAAGAGCCCATGGAACAAAGGAAGAGTAATCAAAAGGACTGTTTCAAACAAACGTTGCGCGGAATGGCGTTTGGCATCCCACAAGAAAAAGTATACTTCTTACGCTATTATCGTGAAGGGGATGCTTTTGTTTCTGTCGTCTGCTGGACCACCCGTAAAAATGCAAAAGCTTTTGAGAAGTTTGCTCAATATATGGGGATGACGGCGTCTTTTAGTCCATGAAAGTGTCGTCGAGAACCTCGTCGGGATCTGCTTTTTTGGACGCATTCATCAAGATCAAGACACGCCTGGTATATGATGCAAGAAGAGCTATCAGTATAAAACGAGGTAGGATATAAATGAGCCATACAGCCATCAAGTCCACTTCAATTGCCAACAAAACTTGTTCGATAGTTGTCAATAGATATACCGCGGTTCCAATGAAATAGAAAAAGTATATGCGATAACCGTACAAAATAGCGCAGGCTAAGTATAGGATGAACAAGCAAACGGGCACTGCGACGAGAGAAGGATCCGGATCTCGGTATTCATCTTGTTGTGAGAAGCCAATGAAAGCGTGCATTAGGTTGGCAAGAGCGATGATGGAAAAGACCGTTATAACTCCAAGAGCATTCTTGTCCAATTCTTTTTTTCGTTTCTCTCGGACAAGTTTCTCTCCATCAAGAAAAGCCGTCAAGCCTAAAGTGGTCGGGTTTAGCTTGAGTTTCACTTCTCCCTGTTGTTCGATATTGAATACCACACCATTTTTCAACGCAGAAGCATCACGAAAACTCTGAACAATTTTCCCCTCAGCATAAACTTTCGTATTGTTCCAACCGGCTTCATAGGTGATGAAAATGAATTTTTCAGAATTGGTAGGTGATATTAGTTTGATGGATGTACTCATTTTAACAAAAGTATTTTGAGAAGGATCGTTTTGATCGTTGCTACATTTGGTCTAATGTTTCTTGATTAGAACCGTCATTTTCTTCTTGAATGAATTTTAGCGCCCTCTTAAAATATAGGAACAAAATACCGATGAGAATGAATCGAAACAGCAAGAGAATATGTGCAATTGAAAATCCAAATCCAAAGGAGATTGTTGTAACATAGAGCGTAGATAATGTAAACAGAGCCAGTCCGATGAGGTAGAAATAGTAATTACCTCGCATCAGAAAGACAAAACATACCGTATATACTGCCATAAAAGAACCACTTAGATAGAGCGGTGTCATGCGCATTCCTTTGCCAGTAAATTCCTCGTAAGCAAGCAGGTAAAAAAGGAAAATGATAAAGTTGATTAGCGCCAAAAGAGCAAATATGATCAAAGGACCAACAGGGCGTTCTCTTTTTGTTACCTCAATGCCATTGGGCCAATATTCTTCACCGTTGACTTTCAGGCTTGACTTGAACGAGAGTTGATTTACCTTGAATTCAATAGAGCCAAGCCCCTTTGCTTCAAACGTAACACCCTTCTGCAATTCTGAAACATGGGTATAGCTTCGAATCAATTCTCCGTTGTGATAAAAATGAGCATTTTCCCAGAACTTGTCGTACGAAACCAGAATTGTTTTTTCGGAATCATTGGGTGAGAAAAATCGTGTTTCGCGGGTCATTTATTTGAACTCAAAAAATGGATAATACTTAAAGTTTCTCGTCTAATAGGTTGTTTTCTTCAGGCGTGTTTTTGGTTCGAATAGCATAAGCAACCTTGCGAATGGAAAGGGTTAAGTACAGGAATATTCCCAATCGAATTAAAAAGTAGATAAGTCCAATAAACCAGAATCTCCCTCCGCCACTAGCCACTAATAGTGATAAGATAAATATCAAATGCAAAGCCATGTAGCTATAGCCAATAAAAAAGGCGCCAAAAAACTTTCTATTCATAAGAAAAGCTGTGAAGAAGTAAATGGTAGCTATCCCAAGTAAAATTCCATTCGTTACCAAAGAAATAGGGGATAACAGCATGCCCCTGAAAAATGCAAGGCAGATGAACATAAGGATCAATGTAAATGTCATGAGCCCCCAAAAGACCGAAGCCTGTCCAGTAGTATCAACGGTTTCTTTGCCTTTCTTCGTTGGTTTGTACTTTTTGCCATTTACCTTTAGCTCTAATAAGATGGGTTTAGAATCTGAAAATTTCAAGTGAATTTTGCCCAATTTCTCGTCCTCAAAAGAAGTCCCTTTGATGAATTGTCTTGAAGCCTCCCAACCTTTTACCAGTCTTTTTCCATCAAAAATCTCAACGTTTCGATATCCGACATCCCAAGAAAGTGTGAGTTTATCTTCGGGATGGTAAGATCTAACATATATTTTCGTAAAACTGCCCATAGCTTAAATGCGATCGTCAATTAGTTCAACAGTATTCTTAGTTCTGTTCGAGCGCAAAGCGAAAATAATCTTTCGAATGGAAATTGAGAGAACGAAAATCATCAAAATACGAACTAGCAGAAACACCACCGAGTAAAACCCAAAGCCCAATTGTGTGAATACATAGAGATACCAAAAAGTAGATAAAATCAGGTATGCATAGCCTACGAAGAACGCCCAATATTTTTTGAAAAGCATCATCAGTGCACTAAATAAGTACACGCTATTTACACCAATAATGTAAAGCAATACCTCCGTAGTCAGTTTAAAATATGGTGATTCCGTCAAGATACCAATGAAGTAGAGCGAGACGAATACCGATCCAAGAAATAGGATCCAGAAAATCGCGTTGACGGCTGTAAAATCGACTTCTTGCTTTCCGTTTTTGAGCGGGACGTACGTTTTGCCGTTTACTTTGAGCTCTAGTTCAATGGGTTGTGTATCTGCAAAGTTGATGTGAATTTCCCCCAAATGCTCATCCTGAATGGTCGCTCCGCGTAGTAACTCTTTTGAGTGTTCCCAACGATTTACAAGTCTATCATTGTCGTAAATCTCCACATGATTGAAGCCAACGTCCCACGTCAGAACAAGTGCTTGAT
Source organism: Fluviicola sp. (assembly GCA_043584915.1). Lineage (GTDB taxonomy): Bacteria > Bacteroidota > Bacteroidia > Flavobacteriales_D > Crocinitomicaceae > UBA4466. The sequence continues at coordinate 51,676 of CP121319.1, read as the reverse complement.
CAGGGTGAAATTTTCGGGTATAAACCTTTTTGAAGCTCCCCATTTCTATTGGTCAAGAATGGCCTGGTTTTTTGGTTTGCCTTTGCGAATTTGTTTTAAAATAGTCGGAATAATGCGCAATACCATTGCCAATAAAATGAACCGAATTAGAAAAGTAGCAATAGGAATGAAACCACTAAATTGAAGTTCTAAATCTATCAGCGTTAATGCAGAAAAGAAGGTGTAAAAACCTGCTCCAACAAAATAAAACCAATAGATGCCGCGACTTAACAAGATTGCGGTAGTTCCATATATGAGTGTGACAAAAAGTTGCAGTCCCATAAAAAAGATGAAGGCTTCGCCAATGAAATAGTTGGAACTTAACAGAAGCATGAGAATAAAACCAAGGGTTGAAAAACCAGTCAGCACCCAAAAAATGGCGGAAACATTGGTTACTTTGTCTTCGGCATCTTTCGAAACCATATCATACGGCGTGCCGTTCACAGTAACTTCTATATCTGATTTCAAGTACAGATCGATTTTGCCAAAACCATCAACCTCAATAGTCGTCCCCGATTTTAAGGCTTCACCATTTGGATCACTGTACTGCAGCCCACCGTTCGCGTAAACTTTAATATTGGTCCAGTTGTTTTCTTTTGTTATGAGTACCGTGCTGTCTGGGTCAACGGGTGAAGTGTACGTAATTGATGATGCCATGTAGAATGATTTAGCACGAAAATACTACGAAAATGTAAAATGCTCGATTAGGCCACAAAAAAAGGTCGTTTCAAGTGAAACGACCTTTGTATCTAATATAATCTGATGCTGGAACAAATGTTTCTTTAATTGTTCTAGCAGACACCCAGCGCAATAGGTTCATTGGAGCACCCGCTTTGTCATTGGTTCCAGATCCTCGAGCCCCACCAAATGGTTGCTGTCCTACAACAGCTCCTGTTGGTTTATCGTTGATGTAGAAGTTTCCTGCTGCGTTCTCTAATTTTTTTACTGCCAAATTAACCGCGTAGCGATCGTGTGAAATAATCGACCCTGTCAAGGCGTAATCAGACGTGCTATCTACCAAATCCAATGTTGCTTCGAAATCTTCAGCATCATAAACGAACACGGTTAAAACAGGTCCGAAAATTTCCTCACACAACGTACGGAACTTCGGATTGCTTGTTACCACAACTGTTGGTTCAATGAAGTACCCTTTTGATTTATCGTAGTTTCCTCCGACAATAATCTCCGCATCATCTTGCTCCTTGATGAAATCAATGTATCCTGCAATTTTATCAAAAGCACGGGCATCGATAACTGCATTGATGAAGTTTGAAGAATCTTCAGGAGATCCCATTTTGAATGAACTTACCTGATCAACAACTATTTTCTTCACGTCATCCCACAAGTTGTTCGGAATGTAGGCACGGGAAGCTGCAGAACATTTTTGTCCCTGGAATTCAAACGATCCACGCGTCATTGCCGTCGCAACCTGAGCGGCATTGGCCGATTTGTGCACCATGATGAAATCTTTACCTCCTGTTTCTCCAACAATGCGTGGGTAACTGCGGTATTTTTCAATGTTATTTCCAATTTCTTTCCACAAGTGACGGAAAACTGCCGTTGAACCTGTAAAATGCAATGCAGCGAAATCTTTGTGGTTGAATACTACGTCTCCCGCAACCGGACCGTCAACAGAAATCATATTGATTACGCCATCTGGCACTCCAGCTTCTTTGAACAACTCCATGATCACCTGAGCAGAGTACATTTGAGATTCTGCCGGCTTCCAAACAACAACGTTCCCCATCATTGCAGGTGCAGCACACAAATTGGCACAGATAGAAGTAAAGTTGAACGGCGTAATTGCGAACACAAATCCTTCCAAAGGACGGTATTCCAAGCGGTTCCACATTCCTGGCAAAGATTCTGGTTGGTCTTTATAAATCTGTGTCATGTATTGAACATTGAACTTGAAAAAGTCAATGAGTTCACAAGCGGCATCAATTTCTGCCTGAAAAACATTTTTGGATTGCGCCAACATCGTTGATGCGTTCATCTTATCGCGGAAAGGTCCAGCCAAAAGATCTGCCGCACGTAAAAAGATAGCTGCTCTTTGCTCCCATGGAAGATTTGCCCATTCTTCACGCGCATTCATGGCTGCGTCAATGGCTGCTTCCACGTGAGATGCATCTCCAACACTGTAATGTCCTAAAACTTTTTGATGATCGTGCGGTGGCGACATCGCGTTCTTATTTGAGGTAGTTACGCGTTTGTCACCAATGTATAACGGAACATCAATAGGGTTCTGGTTGTACATTTCGCGATACTTCGCGATCAGGTTCGTATGATCTTCGGTTCCTGGTTTGTAAGCGCGAACTGGCTCATTCACTGCTACAGGTACCTGAAAAAGTGCATTTGACATATCTTGTTTTTTGTTGCAAAAGTAAGGATTGTTGTTTATCCTTGCAATGACCGAAATCGACACTGAATCCATGAGACGTATAATTCGACATACCTTTTTCATTCTGTGCACATTAGCTGCAGCAGAAAGTCATGCTCAAGTGTCCTACAAACAATTTGAGAACCAGGAAGACCTAAACATCAAGGCAGAGCTTGGCTTGGAGTTATGGAATTATTATACGCGTTCCGATCTCGATTCGTTGAAAATTGCTGCATTTGATTTATTGCTAGATGCATCCGAAGATGAACATGAGTTTGCCAGAGCTGTTGGTTCCAGAATGCTTGGCGATTATTTGTATCGAACAGGTAAAATTGAACAAGGATTGGAATATTTGAATCTTTCCCTCGGGTTCTTTGAGAAACGAGAAGATTATGTCGTTGCATCTGAGGTTTGGAATGCCATCGGACATGCGTATCAGTTGGATGGTTCTCTGAATAAATCGAAAGATGCGTACAAAAGGTCCTTGCAACTGGGCGAACAATCCACCGATGCCACGGCTGCATTCAACGCGAAACTGGGCTTGGGAAGAACTTACATCTTGGCGGGTGACACCACAACGGGTATGTCGATTTGGCATTCCTACAAACAACTTTCGCTAGAAGCTGAAAAGTACGAAGCCGCAGCCGATGTCTATGCCTTCATGGCGATGATTGAAACGGAACGTGGAAACGAAGCGCAATCAAGCGAGTATTATGCGCGAAGCATTGAATATGGAGGAAGATCTAGCTCTAAGTCGTATCGTGCGAACCGCTGTGCGAACCTGGGGATTCAAAAATTCACCGAAGGCGATTACGATTCATCGCATTACTTTTTTGAGAAATCGCTTGAATTGCGTTTGGAACTGAACAATATACGGCAGATTTTAGAAGGTTATTACAACCTTGGTTACTACTATATGTCGGTTGATAGCGTGGATAAATGTTCCGAATATTTCGATCTGGTATTGAAAAAAGCCGAGGAACATGAGCTTTGGATTGACCTGGGCGACTACCTACAGGAATTCATCGAAATATACGATGAACTGGGTAAGGATGAATTGATTGCTGTTTATACATCGCGATTAGAGGAGGTTAATGAAATTATAAAGGACAAAAACGCCACTGACGAGAAAATCTTGGATGCACTCGATCTAAATTTTTCGAAAAAGAAAAAGAAAGAGGTCAAAATGAAAGATCCGGGCGGTATTGATTGGACCTTATTTATTGGAATTGTGCTAGCCGCACTCGTAATTCTTTTCCTATTCCTGGAAAGAAAGCGATTTATTAATTGAGTTTATTGACGTACTCAAGAAGAAAGGTAGGCACAAATACCTCGAACATAGAACCGTCGTTGAGGTTTTTGAAAGTGTAGAAACCTTTCATCATACCCAATTCAGATCGAAGATCACACCCGCTTGTATACAGGAACGTTTCCTCTGGTTTTAATACCGGTTGTTCGCCAATGACTCCCGCTCCCGAAACATAACGAGATTCGCTGAGAGAGTCGAAAATGTACCAGTCTCTTGAAATTAACTGCACATCGAACGAATTCATATTCTGAATTTCAATGTGGTAATTGAAGAAAAATTCTGAGGTAGTCACGTCAGATAAGTCCGCGCGATAATTGGTTCTCACAGAAATTTGGATGCCTGATGTAATAAGCGTACTCATGATTCGAAACTGTTCTTCGTTCGAGATTAAAATTACGAAGTAAATTAAGTCCTTCATAGTGTAGACGAATAAATGCGGCAAAATGGATGTTAAAAAACCTTATTTATAATCATTCTAAATTGTTATCATAAGCAATCGTGATAACCCCGAAACGAAGTTAATCATGGACAATTTTATATTTTTGCGACTGTATTTATTAAACGCTTTAATGCATGTCTAAAACAGTAAAGCTTAGAAAAGGACTGGATATCAGACTTCTAGGTGTTGCGAACAAAGTGAAAACGGATGTTCCAATGCCAAAAGTAGTTTCGATTAAACCGACCGATTTTCATGGGTTGGTTCCAAAGATGCTTGTGAAAGAGGGAGAAACTGTAACAGCAGGTCAACCAATTTTTCAAGACAAGTATCAAGAAGTAATCAAATATGTGTCTCCAGTTGATGGAACGTTAAAAGCCGTTGTACGCGGTGAAAAACGTCGAATTTTGGAAGTGCAAATTGATGTGGCGGGAAGTCAAAACTTTGACGGAGGTACAGCAGTTGATGTTGCCGGAATGTCAGGTGAACAAGTAAAGGAGACCATGTTGTCTGCGGGTTTGTGGCCATTCGTAAAGCAACGTCCAATTGATGTTGTTGCCGATCCAACGAAAGCGCCAAAAGCGATTTTCATCTCAGCATTTGATAGTGCTCCATTAGCACCAGATTTCGATTTCGTTCTTCATGGAAAAGAAAAAGAATTCCAGGCCGGATTGGATGCCATCGCAAAGTTGACAGAAGGAACCGTGCATTTAACCTTGAATGGTAAAGCTCCGGCTGATGCTACCTTTACGGAAGCAAAAGGCGTTCAAATCAATAAAATTCACGGAAAGCACCCCGCAGGAAACGTAGGTACGCAAATCCATCATATCGATCCAATTAACAAAGGAGAAGTTGTTTGGGTAGTGAACGCACAAGACGTAGCCATTATTGGTCGTTACTTCTTGTCAGGAAAATTCATTCCGAAGAAAACAATTGCCTTGACAGGTTCTGAAGCGAAAGATCCACAATACATGGATGTGATTATCGGAACAAATGTTTCAGACATTCTCGACGGTCGATTCACGAGTGACAATGTTCGTGTAGTGAGCGGAAACGCTTTAACGGGGGAAAGAATTGAAGCAGATGGCTTTTTAGGCTTTTACGACAATCAAATTACTTTGCTACCAGAAGGAGATCAATACAAGTTTGTATTGACGAAAGGGTGGCTCGGACCTGGATTCGACAAGTTTTCGAACTCACGTCTTTTCCCAACGTTCCTTTCAGGAAGCAAAAAATACCGTTTGGATACCAACTTAAATGGAGAAGAGCGTGCATTTGTTGTTACAGGTGAATTAGAGAAAGTATTCCCATTTGATATTCTTCCAATGCAGTTGATCAAAGCCGCAATCACGGATGATATCGACAATATGGAAAACTTAGGGATTTACGAGGTAGCCCCAGAGGACTTCGCACTTTGTGAGTATGTATGTACAACGAAGATCAATATTCAAGACAAAATTCGCAACGGCTTGGATTTGATTCAGGAAGAATGCATGTAAACTAAAAATAAGTTACCGTGAAATTTTTAGAGAAAATAGTTAAAAAGAATGAGCCCAAGTTTGCCAAAGGTGGTAAGCTAGAAAAGTGGTATCCGCTTTACGAGACGCTCGCAACATTTGCTTTTACACCCAATCATACCACAAAACGCGGAGCACACATCCGTGATGGGGTGGATTTGAAGCGAACCATGATGACGGTAATCATTGCTTTGATACCAGCGTTATTGTTTGGTATTTACAATGCAGGTCACTGGGATTTGGCTGTAGAAATGGGAAGTAGAGATATACCTTTCTGGGCTGATCAAGGCGACAAGATTATGCGAGGATTAGTCATAGTTCTTCCAGTGGTTATCGTTTCTTATGGTGTGGGACTCGCAATCGAATTCATCTTTGCCATGAGAGCAGGACACGGATTACACGAAGGTTTCCTTGTATCTGGAATGTTGATTCCATTGATTATGCCAGCAGACGTTCCATTGTGGATGGTAGGTGTAGCAACAGCGTTCGCAGTGATTATCGGTAAAGAAATTTTCGGGGGTACAGGAATGAACATTTTGAACATCGCCTTAACAGCGAGAGCATTCTTGTTCTTTGCCTATCCAACGTCCATGTCTGGAGATAAAGTTTGGATGAGTGGACTGGAAGAAACAGGAGGTATTGATGGTTTCTCAGGAGCAACCGCCCTCGGAGATGCTGCCTCCTTTATGAGTGACAAAATGATGGTCGCCGGAGAGAATGTCGTCAGTGAAACGGCAGTCGCAAAATTTGAAGCATCGTATTCGCAGTGGGATGCCATGCTAGGAGCAATTCCTGGGTCTATTGGTGAAACTTCCGTAATCGCTATTTTGATCGGTGCTGGAATCTTGTTATTCACAGGCGTTGGATCGCTTCGTATTATGCTGTCTTTCTTCGCAGGAGGGTACTTGATGGGTGTGATTTTGAATGCCGTTGGAGGAAATCCTTACTTTGATCTTGGAGCTGAGTATCATTTAATATTAGGAGGTTTTGCATTCGGCGCCGTGTTTATGGCAACGGATCCGGTTACCGCCGCGCAAACGGGTGTCGGAAAGTGGATCTATGGATTCCTCGGCGGAATTATCGCCATTCTGATACGTGTATTGAACCCAGCATATCCTGAGGGAGTAATGCTTGCCATTCTATTCATGAATGTCATGGCACCAATTATCGACCATTATGTGGTTCAATCAAATGTTAAACGTCGTTTAAAACGCCTTAAAACAGCATAGTTATGGCAGTAAATAGAGACAGTAACGCTTATACAGTTGGCTTTGCAGTTGCGCTAGTAGTAGTTGTAGGGACAATTTTGGCAACCGTAGCCATGGCGGCCAAACCATTCCAGGAAAAGAATGAGTTGGTAAAGAAGAAAATGGACATTTTGAAAGCAATTCTCCCAGAGAAGGAAGCGAATAAAGTGACACGTAAGAATGCAACAGTAATGTTCGAGGAAATGGTAAACCTGGAGGACGCAGTTGTATTGGATATGAACGGAGAAGTGATGGACGATGTGAAGGCATTTGATTGACGGAAAGAAAGCATATGTAATTCCGGTGGTTGGAAAAGGACTTTGGGGGCCTATTTGGGGAAATATCTGTCGACTCAGACATGCGCACCATCAAAGGAGCAACGTTTGATCACAAAACAGAAACGCCAGGTTTGGGAGCAGAGATCAAACAGCCTTTCTTTATCAATCGTTGGATTGGAGAAGAAGTAGCAACGGAATCTTGGGAACAAACCAAATTCGAAATTGTGAAAGACAATTCTGGAGCGGAAAACGCAGGAAAAGTCGACGGAATCACGGGAGGTACAATTACTTCAAAGGGAGTAGAAGAAATGGTGAATCGCGGATTAGAACCGTACATCAAATATTTTCAAACACTTAAGTAGTAGGATATGAGTGAAGCAGCAGAAAATGTAAAAGCTCCAAGCGAGCCATTGTTCTCGAAAAAGAACAAGAAATTAGTCACCGATCCTCTTACGGATAATAACCCAATCACGATTCAAGTATTGGGAATTTGTTCCGCACTTGCGATTACTGTACAAGTTGAGCAGTCAGTTGTAATGTCTGCATCAGTATTGTTCGTTTTGCTTTTCGGAAACATCGTAATTTCTTTATTGAGAAACTTGATTCCTTCTCGAATTCGAATCATCGTTCAGTTGGTAGTTGTAGCAGCATTGGTAATTATCGTAGATGAATTACTCGCGGCATTCTTACCTGATGTATCTGAGAAACTCTCGGTTTTCGTCGGACTGATTATTACTAACTGTATTATCATGGGACGATTCGAAGCCTTCGCAATGGGGAACAAGGCATGGCCATCATTTATGGATGCACTTGGAAACTCATTCGGGTACGCGTGGATTTTGATTTTGGTAGGAATTCTTCGCGAGTTGTTCGGTTCTGGAACATTCTATGGAATGCCTGTTTTTGGAGATTACATCAAAGGAGACGGACTTTACTCAATTGGATATGTAAACAACAACATGATGATTTTGCCTCCTCGATTTGAGCTTCCTTTCATTCATCATGTTCATCGCCGTTGTAGCGTCAATTGTTCAATTGGTGGAGATGTTGGTAGAGAAATTTGCACCAGCGCTTTACGGAGCTTTGGGAATCTTCCTTCCACTTATCGCCGTTAACTGTTCAATCTTGGGAGGTGCGCTCTTCATGCAAGAGCGTCAGTACTCAACAATTTTGGATGCAACAGCATTCTCGATTGGTTCAGGTATTGGATGGTTCATCGCCATGAAGGGGGAGGAAGTATCCTTCCAACGGAAGAGCCACACTTCTCACGTAAAGAAATCGCAGCAAACATGCGTTTGGGATGTCAGGTGAAGGTGAAAGAGAACATGAAAATCGAGGTTGAAGAGGAAGTTCTTGGAATTAAGGAATGGGAAGCGACAGTAGTTTCGAACTACAACGTGGCTACATTCATTAAGGAGTTCATCGTTGAGATACCAGAAGACATGGATTACAAAGCTGGAGGATACATCCAGATTAAGATTCCACCATGTGTAGTGAAATACGAAGATATGGACATCTCGGCGCACCCACAGGATCACCCAGGGGAGCCAGATAAGTTTCAGTCAGCTTGGGAGAAATTCGGTCTGTGGGATTTGGTTATGAAAAACGACGAAGAAGTGGTTCGTGCGTATTCCATGGCCTCGTACCCGGCAGAAGGACGACGTATCATGTTGAACGTTCGTGTAGCAACTCCACCATGGGATCGCGCACGTAATGCTTGGATGAATGTAAATCCAGGGGTAGCATCATCTTACATCTTCAACTTGAAAGAGGGAGATAAAGCAATCATCTCAGGACCTTACGGTGAATTCTTCATCAACGAATCAGATGCAGAAATGCTTTACATTGGTGGTGGAGCTGGAATGGCGCCAATGCGTTCTCACTTATATGAACTATTCAAAACGATCAAAACGGGGCGTAAAGTAACGTATTGGTACGGTGGTCGTTCAAAAGCTGAGCTATTCTACATTCACTACTTCCGTGATTTGGAAAAAGACTTCCCAAATTTCAAATTCTACTTGGTGCTTTCTGAACCATTAGAGTCTGATAATTGGGTGGAGAAGAAAAGTATTGATGATCCAGAAGGAGACGGATTCCTCGGGTTTGTTCACCAAGCAGTGATCGATGAATACTTGAAGAAGCACGACGCACCAGAAGATATTGAATTCTACTTCTGTGGGCCTCCATTGATGAACCAAGCCGTTCTAAACATGTGTGACGAATGGGGTGTTCCAGATGAGAATGTTCGTTTCGACGACTTCGGAGGATAACCCCAATTTATTATATTACAACCCTGATATTGAAAAATATCAGGGTTTTTTGTTGCTGATAAAATGCGTAAATTGGTGTCGCTCACGAACTACTAAAATATGAAGGCTCCAATTTTTTTGCTACTTCTCACCATTGGTCTCTATGGAATGGCGCAAACGGCTACTCCAACATTGGATTGGGGATTCCAATCTGGTTCGTCTAATTCAGACGATTTGGTCAATGAGATAAACATCACTCCGCAAAACAACATTTTACTTACAGGTTCCTGCTCTGGTGTTATCGATTTGGATTTTGGACCAGGCCTTTTTGAAGTTGGAACCTGGGGCGAAGGGACTTCCTACTTTGCAGAGTACGATACTTCGGGTGCTTTGAATTGGGAAGTTCATTACATAGGTTTTACGGGATTTCTTACAGATGTGGAATTAGATCCTTTGGGTAATATTTTCGCCGTCGGAGTAGTTTATTCAGACAATAACAATGCACCAGATACCATCGATTTTGATCCAGGAACGGGAGTCTTTGATTTAGAAGTACAAGATGTTTCTCAATTTTTATTGAAACTAGACGCACAAGGGAATTTTATAGATGCTAAAATAACCGCTTCATCCACCGCGAATGGTTTTCAGTTACGTTCCGAGTCAATGCATCTAGACGATAATTTGAATATCTACGTCGGTGGATTTTACGTTGGTGAGTTCGATCTAAACCCTGGAGGAATTCCCAATTTGATTAATTCTGGAAGCACTCCAAATGGCTTCATCGAGAAGTTTGATTCGAACGGAAATTTGCTTTGGATGCACGAATACGATAACTCTTGGGTGTACGACGTTAAGGTCGATAACAACAATGACCTATTGGTCGGGGGGTATTTTAAAGATTCGATTGATTTTGATTTCGGTCCAGGGATCGATTTGCATATCGTGGATGCACTGGATTCAACGGCCTCTTTCATTCAGAAAGTGGATGCAGGAGGGAATTCCGTTTGGTCTGAGTCGTTCAGTCATGGCACATGGAATCATGTTTCCGATATTGTTACCGACGATAACGGAGATATTTATTTGTCCAGTATTGGAGGTCTCTATCTTAACGGCGGAAATTTGATTTTGCAAAGATTGAATGGAAATGGTACACAGTTATGGGATCGCCTGATTGGAAATCCGCAAGGCAGTCAAATTTTTGGTACGACAAAGGGCATGAAGCTCGATTCATTGAACAACGTATACATTTCAGGAACGTATTTAGGCGAAGTCGATTTCGACCCGAACCCATACACGGAATACATGGATACTTCCAGTGCCAATTTGGGCGATAATTTTTTACTGAAACTTTCGTCTGGAGGAAGTTTTATTTGGGAGTTTGATCTGGGAACTTATGCCATGAATGTCGGAATGCAGGACCAATTTCAGTTGGATGCAGACAACAATGTATATGTGTTCAGCAATTTTGAAGAAACAGTTGATATTGAACCAGGAGCGGGTGTCACAAATCTTACCTCAAGTTTCAATTCAGCAGATGTGTACTTCATTCGCTACTCGCAAGGACCCTGCGCTAACATTTTCACAGAAGTAGATACCGCTTACAATTGGTCTTGTTATGGACCCGGTTGGATCGCTACCACTACGTATGCAGGAACAACGCCGTACGCCTATTTTTGGAACAGCACGCCACCTTCAGACAGTGCTAATGTAGTAGCCACTTCTTCAGGTGTTTATGAATTGGAAGTAACCGATGCATTGGGATGCACGACGGAAAAGGCGATTCTTATTAACGGCCCATCAGTAGTTAATGGTTATGATTTGAATATCAATGCAATTACTGGATACCCGGTTATTGGCGATACAATTCATTTTTGGTTGGATGCTTTTAATGACGGTTGTGTGCCTCAAGACGGTGAAATCTCGTTTGTTGTTCCCAGTCAAATTCAAACGTTAGTAAATATCACTCCTGCTCCTTCAATGACGGTGGGCGATACCCTTTATTGGGACTTCCCGACATCTATTTATGGCGATCCACATTATTTGATAGACATTTATGCAAGTATTGATACGCTGGCTATTCCTGGAGACACAATGTGCTTTGATATTGCAATCATGCCAGATTCCACCGATTCATTTCCATTGAATAATTCTAAAACGTATTGCAAAGAACTTCTCGCCAGTTACGACCCGAACTTTAAAGAGGTCTATCCTTTGGGTGCATGCGAGGAACATTTTGTTGAAACAGGACAAACGTTAACCTACACGGTTCATTTCCAGAATACAGGGACTTTTCAAGCATTCAATATCCGCGTGCGGGATGTGTTAGATCCGAATATGGATGTGAACTCCTTACGTGTACTAGCGCAAAGCCATCCGATGTACATCAATGTTATTGGGAATAATACTGTAGATTTCCGCTTTGATAATATTAATCTACCCGACAGTGCTTCCAACGAAGCCGCAAGTCACGGCTGGTTTGTTTTCGACGTAGATCCTTTGCCCGGATTGCCAAATAATACGCTAGTTCAAAACAATGTGAATATTTACTTCGATTACAACGATCCAATTTTGACAAATGCCGTTTTCAATACTTATATCGATGTAATCCCTAGCTGTTTCCTGGGGCTGAATGATCCAACAGAAGATGATTTCCTGGTCTATCCGAATCCGTCTTCGGGGATCTTCCAGATAGCACTTAGTACTGATGTTTCCAATGTAGTATTCACAGTTTTTACTCTGGATGGGAAACAAGTGACGAAAGTGTTGCATCAATCAGGTCATCAGTTTGAATTGGATCTAAGCGATCAACCAGAAGGTCTGTATTGGTTGGAAATAAGTGGAGATATGAACGCTACGAAGAAGTTGTTGCGGAAATGATCCGTTAATAAAAATGGAACAATAGCGGTAAGAATTTAACAGCTTTAACAAAAAATTAAGGTTTGGCACGCAATTTGCAATTTCCTACACGGACTTAAATGATTTAATATGAGACAGATTTTACTTTTCACTACATCTCTTCTTCTCACAAGCACTGTTGTTCAAGCACAGAACAGTGATAGTTTTGAAGGAGATTACGAACCGATTAGAGCATCTCTGGAGTCTTGGGACCCGATTCGAGGAGCCTGGCTTGCAGATGCGATGCCCGCAGTTGTTAATCAAGAAGACGTTCCAGTGCGAACATTTCCGGAGAATATTACTCCAATGGAAATGATGGCATTGGTACCTTCGGAAACGCGCGACGATATTCGTAACGTTGCCCAGAACAACCAAAGTGCCGGTACAGACAATACTTTTTGGACAGGAATGAACTCGTTCGTGCAATCCGCGAGCTGTTCAGAATTGGAAGCGACTTCCATCAACCGCAGACCGCGCCAGGCGCGCTCCTACGGAGATCCACATTTGGTGACCTACGATGGCGAACGCATTTCGTTTCAAGCAGTTGGAGAATTCGTACTAACGCGCGCTAATAACAGCCGTTTTGAAGTACAAACACGTCAGAAACCAGTACAAAATGACTTCTCTTTGAACTCGGCCGTAGCCATGAATGTAAATGGTGATCGCGTGTGTTTGTATGCGGAAGACCTTCCTGATAATTTCAGAAATACGCCGCTACGTGTTAACGGACAACCCGTAGAAATAACTGGTGGACATCATTTCTTGCCAAACGGTGGAATTGTAAGAAGAAGCGGTCAAAGCTACATTATTGATTGGCCAACAGGAGAGTCGGTAAATGCACGATCTGGTAGAACAAGTGGAATGAACTTCTACAATGTTTCAGTATCAATTGTGCCTTGTGGTACAGCTGCCTTGTCGGGTGTACTTGGAAACGCCGACGGTAATGGTCGCAACGATTTTGATGGTGATGCATGGAGCACGCCGGGCGGGATTTTTGCAAGTAACAACGATAATTGGGAACGCGAACGTTCAGCATTTGCTGTTCGAAACTTGGCAGATCAGCACCGAGTAACACAAACAACCACACTGTTCGATTACGGAATGGGACAATCAACATTCACATTTACAGATCGTTCTTACCCTCGTGTAGTTCGTACTGTAAATGATTTGGACCCTGTTCGACGTCAGCGAGCACAGCGCGCTTGTAATGATGCAGGAATTCGAGGTGCAGACCTTAACGGATGTATTTATGACAATGCATACTTGAATATTACACCGTGTCCAGAGCCGCCAATTCGTGAGCCAATTGTGACACCTGAAACGGTAACTCCAATTCGTGAGCCTATCGTAAATACGAATCCTGAACCACCAATTGTACCAATTGGAGATGTTGGACCGGGACGTACCCCAGGAGGAAATGGGAATGGAAATGGAAACGGCGACATCAAGCCAGGAACTACTGCACCCGCAGATGGGATTGATACACCGAGAACTCCAGTTCCACGCGAGCCAGGAGGGACAAAACCAACAACGGAAGAGACGGCGCCAGTGCGTAATGTAGAGACAGAAGAGCCTAAAAAGAAACGAAGAATCACTTGGGGGCCTGCAACGTCTACACCAACAGAATCAACGCCGACGCGCACGCCAACGAGAACAACTCCAACGAGAAGTACTCCTACGCGTTCTACTCCGACAAGAAGTACTCCGACTCGCACAACTCCAACGCGCACACCAACGCGCACGACACCTACTCGAAGTACGCCAACACGTTCAACACCAACAAGAAGTAAACCAACAAGATCAACACCAACTCGAACTTCTCCTTCTCGCGGAGGAGGACGTGGAGGTAGATAATTGATCCATAGAATTGAGAGAGAGCCATCCTTTTGGGGTGGCTTTTTTGCATTTAAAATCTTCGATGAAGATCTTCCAATTCTCCAAACTTAGACTTTTCAATGATGAGTCTGAACAATAGCCTGTTAACATTGATTGGATGCGCCTCTTGATGCAGAATTGGATTAGTAATACTTTCGTAAAAAGTACAGAAGTATGATAGAAACGGTTCAGCTACGAAAAGAAGATGTGTTTTTGGTCAATCACCTAGCGCATCAAATTTGGCCAGAGTCGTTTAAGGACATTCTCTCCAAAGAGCAGATTGATTATATGCTTGATTGGATGTATGATGTCAACACGCTGGAAGAACAGGTTCAAATTGGACATTTGTACTACGTTGTGAAAGAAAATGGGATAGCCAAAGGGTTTCTTGGTGTAGAACCCAATTACCCGGATGCAGATTTCTTACGGATTCACAAGCTATATGTTTTACCAGATCAACATAGAAAAGGTTTGGGGCGCGTTTTGCTAAATAAAGCGATAGATGTTGCTTTTGATTTGGATTTACATACCGTGCATTTGAATGTTAATCGTTTTAATGAAGCGGTGAAGTTTTACGAGCATTGCGGATTTAAAATCACCGGTGAAGAGGATATTGACATCGGAAAGGATTATCTGATGGAGGATTATATTATGGAACTTCGATTGAAGAAGTAGGTTTCTCGTTTGTTTCACAGATGTTGCCCAAATTAGACATTTGTCTAATTACCTAAATGCAGAAATGTATAGCGCTGCCACCTGATTTTAATGGCTGTTATCACAAATCATTTGAATTTCAATCGTTTTAATAAGCGGTGAGGTTTTATGAGTATTATGGATTTAAAATCACCGGTGAAGAGGACATTGACATCGGAAAGGATTACCTGATGGAGGATTATATTATGGAACTTCGATTGAAGAAGTAGAATTCTCGTTTGTTTCAAAGGTATTGCCCAAATTAGACATTTGTCTAATTACCTAAATGCAGAAATGAATAGCGTTACCACCTCATTTTGAATGCTGTTATCGTAAATGAAACCTATCACTAACAAATCATTAAGGTTTTCATTATCAGTTTCTTTGTACCGATAATTATGTAATTTGAATACCAATTGCATCTCATAGATATGAAAGCACACAAAATTCAAATTCCAAACCCATGTTCTCAGGAATGGAAAGAAATGACGCCGCGCTCAGGTGGAAGACATTGTGAATCTTGCAATACCGTTGTGACCGATTTCACGAAGATGTCAGATTCCCGAATTTACTATCACTTGTCACAACCGAATGGAAGTACCTGCGGGCGTTTGAAATTGGATCAACTGAATCGAGTGTTGCAACCAGAATCGTACAGAAATGGTCCAGATTTGTTGGGTGTAGTTCTCGGAATGACGCTTTTACTCAGCTCGTACCCCGTACAAGCAAATGAAACATATATGTCGTTCGCACCGATAACGTTGATAGATCAATTGAACAGAAACGAAGAGCTGAAAGATGGTCATGAACCCATTATTGTGCGCTTTCGTATTATTGATGAGCAGTCTTTAGAACCCATTCCCGCAGCGAAAGTATTTGTTCAAGGAGAAAATGATGCAATCTACGCGAGAGTATTAACCGATTTTGACGGATATGGAACCATTGAGTTATCGCCTGACCAATTGGAAAGTGCGAAAACCCTCATGTTGAGTGCTTATGAATACGGAAAGACAACCATTGAATGGAATGATGATTGGGAATCTGGTGGAACGTGCGATATAAAATTTGCGCATCAGTACTCTATTACAGAAATGGAGATGATCGGGGCAATAAGGTTTACACCAGTCAATAAGCGAAAAGCAGCACGAATACAACGCAGAGAAAGTCGCAGAGAAAGGAAATCAAACGATTGAACGAAAGTCATGAATTGGTGTACTGATAAAAGTGGGACAGTTCCTATTTAATAACTGAGTCAAATGAAAGCCGTTAAAATTCAAATTCCAAACCCGTGCAATGAAAACTGGGAGAAGATGACGCCTCAATTAGGCGGGAGGCATTGTCAATCCTGCAATACGGTAGTCACAGATTATTCGACGATGTCAGATATCCAAATTCACTATTTGATGTCGCAATCGAAAGGGAAGATGTGTGGAAACTTTCGTGAAGATCAGCTGAATCGTACGATGATGATTTCCGAACGACGAAAAACTCCAGATTTGCTGAGTGTTGTGCTCGGATTGTCACTGTTGGCGGTCGCATATCCGAGTTATTCAAGTGATGCCGTTATTTCCGCACCGAATTACAGCCTCATTACCCAATTAAAAAATCAAGAAAGTTTTGCGGATGGACATGAATACATTGAATTGCGATTTCAAATGTTGGATGCGGCTACGGGAGAAGCAATTCCGTTTGTGAAATTTCAAATTCTGGACGAGAACGATGAATTCATCGCGGGTGCTTACGCTGATTATGATGGCTACATAGATTTGAAATTATCACCAGATCAATTGGCTGCCGCGAAAAAGGTCTCGACAATTTCTTTGGATTACGAGGACATGGAGTTGGAATGGGGGCAAGATTGGAATTCGGAAAGTACCGTTGTCATTCATCTCAATTCGGAAGTAACTATTGTACGACCAGAACCAAGTACGAGTGGGATTCGGGGAATGTTGATCAGAGTCGAAAGTTTGGAAAACGATGATGCTTCCAAGCAGAAGAAAAAGCGAAAAAGAAGAAATAAAGATGGATCAAACCTCTGAAGGATATGAAATCATTTAAAATTACGATCCCAGAACCGTGCGCGCAAGACTGGAATAAAATGAAGCCTCAAGCAATGGGCAGACATTGCAGTTCTTGTGATATCGTTGTTCGCGATTTTTCAACACTATCGGATACGCAAATTTTGCACATCATCCAACAATCGGAAGGAGGCATGTGCGGGCATTTCAGAAGCGATCAGCTCAACAGGAGTTTGATGATCGAGCGTGTTCGTCGCAGTCCAGATCTTTTGGCGGTAGTTTTAGGCATGGCATTGTTGCTCAGTACTTATTCCGCTCATTCAAGTCCCATGCTTGACGCAAATCCACCGATTTCTTTGATCGAGATGCTTCAATCTAGTGAGGAAATCCCTGCCGATGGACACGAATATATTGAGATGAAATTTCGTTTGGTGGATGCTGAAACAGGGGAAGCAATTCCGTTTTTGGCAGTCTCGGTGCATGACGATTTTGATGTTATACTGGCAGGAGCAGCGTCGGATGTCGATGGTATTTTGACCTTAAAATTATCTCCAGATCAAATGGCAGCAGCCAGTTATTTGAACATTCGCTCCTTCGACTATGCAGAGAAAAAAATAGAATGGGAGAAAAATTGGAAAGCTGGTGCGATTCGAGAACTTGAGTTAAGTCAAGCACATTATTTAATCGATGGTTTCATGATCATTGAACCCGAGGAGAAAGATTAAACCTCGATTTCCAGGCCACATTTAAAATGACCTTTCGGACATTCTTTGTGTCCATGCAAACCACAAGGGCGGCATTCCAAATTTTGTACTTGTAGAATTTCTGCCTTGTCGGATAAGGGTCCAAATCCGAATTCTGGAACAGTAGAACAGAAAAACGCCGTGACGGGAGCATTCATAGAAGAGGCGAGATGCAAAGGTCCTGAATCATTCACGTAATTACGAGATGCACCTTTCATTAAAGCCGCAGATTGCAAGAGGCTCAACTTTCCAGTTAAATTTTCGGCGGCTAATTCTGGCACTTGCGCCAAAATTCTATCTCCCAATGCTCGATCGTCAGGACCACCAAGCACGTACACTTTCTTCTTGGAATTCTTTTGCAATAATTCCACCCATTTGCTTTCTGGCAGTTGCTTCGTAAACCATACCGATGCCGGCGCAATACAGATGTACGTTTCCGATTGATACACTTTTACAAGGTCGAAATCAGTATTGGAAGGGAATAATTCTGGTCGGGCAATTTCAACGGCGCCTAAATCCTGAATCAATGATAGATTCCGTTCCACCTCATGCGTTCCATTGCCAATTTTGTGTGGGAACTTTTTCGTGTATCGAAAGGCAAATGGATTTTTGTCAAAGCCGCGTCGATCCTTCGCTCCAGAAAGAGCAGTAATAATTCCAGAGCTACCAAAACGGTGCAAATTGACCAATAAATCGTATTTCTCGCTTCGAAATTGTCGAATGAACTTCCAAATGGATTTGTATTTGCCCTTGGACTTATCAAACGCGATTACGCTTCGTATTTTTGGATGATTGGCCAAAAGAGATTCGTTGCCTTTTTTTACCAGAACATCGATGGCAGCTTCCGGGTACAAGCGATGTAACTCAGAAACGACTGGAGTAGCGAGAATAACATCGCCTAAAAAAGCTGTTTGGATAACAAGAATCCTCTTCACGGGGTAAAAATAAGGAATTAAGTTTCGAATTGATGTTCGCTTGTTCGGAGACTCTAAATCAAATAATATGTCCCGGTCCTTTATGTTCAATTAAACCATTATTGAAAGCATTGATTATATCGGTGACTGACTGAAAATCTCCCCCTAAGTAACCAAGCCAATAGTCTTGTACAAATCCATTCTCTTGCCTCATGAATACGATATTCGTGGAAACGCCAATTCCCCCTGATTTGTAAATAAGAACGGCCATTTTTTGATTAGAAGCGAAAAATTCCATTTTTTTTCCAGGAGCATCTATCTCTTTGTAGCCAACGGTTGTGAGCAATTCGCCAGTTTTAGGATCACGATGCGTTTTTACCAAAGAACTATCAAATTCAATAGGTGGTGAGCATCCCACTTGCCACACCTCACCATCATTTGCCATCCGAAAGTTGGGGTCAAGATGTAATAAGTGAGACATAAACTTTTCAGGAATGTGTTCAACACTGTCAATCTCTGTTATGGGAGAAGACTGCATCAAGTTGATATACCCTTGTAGTTCTGCATCAACTGTAGACTGTAAACTGTGGAAAGAAGCTGAAGGATAATTATTAAGGGGGGAAACAGGTTCGGGCGTATTTTTCTTTGAATTGCAGGATATCAAAAGTGCAACAAGTATCAATGTCGTAATTGAAAATAAAAACTTCATTCTAATCGAGCTTATCGCAACAAACTAACGTGTCCGCGCTTGAGGATTTCGATGCCGTTCCCATCTCGTAAACTCAAGCTGTAGAGATACAGATTGTTGGCAGCCATTTGAGAAGTGCCCATCACAATTCCGTCCCAACCCTCAGAAGGATCGTTGGAAATGAAAATTGCTTGTCCGTAGCGGTTGTAGATCGTCAATTCGTAATACGATGGATCGAAATCCGAGACTATCGGTAGAAATACATCGTTGATGTCATTGCCATCAGGAGAGAAGGCATTCGGAATGTAAATCAAGGGCTCCAACAAAGCACAATCTCTGTTTGAAACACTTGTCTCGGCAAATCCGAACGAGTTGATGGTTTCGATGGCTTCCACGTAATAGCAAATGCGCCCTGTGGAAACGATGTCATTGACATCATCGTCGTAGAAATATTGTCCGTTGGGAACCGTTGCGATGGGAGATCCTCCGAAAACGCCATCAATCCCGCGGTATATGGCATAGCCAAGAATGGATCCGTCAAATTGTTGGTACGGATTCCATGTGAGATAGACTTCTTTCGCAACATCATCCAATTGCACATCGACCAAAATTGTTTGCGCTTCATTTGAATAAGCTCCTGCCTTTCCACAACTGTCGATTACCTGAACGCGGTAGATGTAGCTGTACAAATTCACATCAACATCTTCATCTACATAGTTAATGACATTGGTAGTTACCGGAATTCTGTCAATTTCCACAAAGTTCCCTTCGAAGTCCTGGCGCTCAAGAGCAATTTCTGCAACATTGGTTGAATTTTCAATGTAATGTGTCAAATCAACTTGTTCGCCGTTTACTGTAGCCACTTGCAAGTAATTGAATGAAGGAGCCGTTGGAATTGGCACAAAGAAACAGGCAATGTTGGAAAAAGCACGGTTGCCATCCGTTGAAATACCTTCCACCACAAAACAGTAATTGGACGCTTCTTGTACCGGCACTGTGTATGAGCTTCCGGACGTATTGCCAACAGTTGTCCAGTTGCTGCCATCTTGCTGAACGAAGATTTGATAATCCGCAATTCCGGGCCATCCTTCATAATCCGACCAGGAAAGAACAACTTTGTTGGCACAGATATCGAGCGTTGTTTCGATAAATATGGAGGTATTCAGGACATCTTTTGCAGAAGTCTGATAGGTGGCAGGAACCGTTGCTGTGAGGCAGGAATCAAAAGCGGCAACTGTGTAGGTAAGCGGTCCGTTGTCTGTATTCACATTGTGTAAATAGGTGGTGTCGTCTTGCGCCCAAATTGTATCTAGTGGCACTACAAACCCGCTTCCGTCTATGGTGTAGATAACATATCCATACGTATCTATTTGCGCATTTTGATCCCAAATAATTTCGACAAGTCCGGTGGTGGTATCAATGGAAACATGGTCAATATTAGGAATGTCGGGCGTTATCAGATCTTCCAATAAATCTCCGGCAATGTTCGAGGTATAATCGCAAGGGGAATTGGGCAGAACAATTTGATAATTGATAAAGCCAGAACAAACAGTGATGGTATCGATGTACGCAGTTGTGCCGTAGGGAACGCTGTCTAATAAAGTCCAATTTCCGGCAGGGTATTCCTGATAGATGTGATAATATCCGCCCATGTTTGGCGTGGGTGTTGGCATTGGATCGTTCCATTGCAATACAGCAGTTCCATTGAGCGGATTGTTGAGATCTAAGTGAATGTTTGTTACGGTGTCTGAAAAGGCATAAGTGGTTCCAAAACAGGCCGATCCAACCACCACTTGAATGTTTTCATCCTGACCTGTTGGCAATGAAGTAGTGAAAGTGCCCGTATTAATATTGGAAATGCTCCCCAAAGTTCCGCTTTGCTCAGAGATGATTTCGTAAGAACTAAACGATCCATTAATGTCAATTACAGGATCCCAATTGATGGTTATGTCACCATTCGGCTCAGTTTGAATGCAATTGATTTGCGTTGCCGGAACAATGTCTGGATTACGAACATTAATCGTTACCGTGGCATATTTCACTTTCGGAATAGGACAGTAGTCGTCTTGTATTTTGAACACAAAATGATACGGTACCTCACTTGCCACGAAACCATACGGATTCACCAAATGGGCACAGTCGGTTTGCCACGAGAAATTCGTACTTACCCCTTGTGGTGCACTAATTGGAGGCATGTTATCTACTGTTGCACAAGGTGCAATGGCACAGCCGCCATTTACCGTTGGATTCGGACCAATTTCCAATCCAGTGACGGTTAAAATATTGTTTTGTGGAATTCCGTTTTGCAATAATTCAACATCGGTACTAGCTATATTGAAATTGACAAGATCTCCCGCGTCTACCGTAGTTTCGAAAAGTCCGCCAAAAGGACCGTTTACCACAGGAGCATTGTTGTTACCAGAACAATTCTGAACAATGAGCTGCATTTCTCGTTCCACCTCAGCAATCAGCACGCCCTGGCGATACGAGCGTGTGACCAATTTGATGGCAAAATTACCGGCGTTGTTTGATAGAAAGGTAAGGTTGCCCGAGTTAAGATCGAGGTTAGCGGCGATATTTCCAGGGTCTATGGACGCATCTGGAGTGGGAGAGTTGGCTGAAAATCCGGGTTCAAAAGGCAATTCAATTGGATCGTTGGGCGGATCGAAAAGAGTTCCTTGAATTTCATTGAGCGGATGACCAAAGGAAACAGTAATGGAATCCAAATCGGCATCCACAGGATTGGTATTGTATTCGTAGAAATCGCCAACGCAACTCACAAAGTAGGGTTCTTGCAAAAATTGCGGTGAATTGTCGATACAACCTCCCGGACTGTTCGGAATGGCGTACATTCTAGAAGCAAGTGTAATTCCGTACGATGTTGGGTTTTGAATGTTTGTGAGTCCGTTATTTCGAGAGAAATCTTCGTACGTAAAGATCCAACCATCAGAAGGAGGTGTGCCTGACAATGAAATGGGCGCACTTTGATAAATGATCTTTTCTATCGCTCCAACGCCGTTTCCAGCAAAGGCACCGCTTCCGCACAACAATTGATTTGGACCGCCAATAACCTGCGTACACAAAGGGGAGACGTCTGTTCTTGAAACATAATCGACCTGAATGGTCGTAACTGTCGGGTGATTCCAAACATCAAGATCTACGTTGACCGTGTTGACATCGGCTCCATTGCAATCACGATAAAAAACGAGTTGGAAAATATAATCGCCATTTCCATCGCAGGTCCATGTGATGTCTCCGCCTAGAATGTGCGAAGCCATGCCGGAAGTTCCCAGAAAGAGGCAAAATATAAAAAGTAGTACTCGAGTCATCCAGATTTATAACGTAAAAGAATCATACGTAGTATGAAGACGTTCGGTTTCTTCAATGCGTTGCTATCCTGCGGAAACAATGGTCATTTGATCCCACTGTAAATATTTTTTCGCCAATTCCTGAATGCGTTCTGGAGTAATGGCATGAATCGCCTGCAATGCCTCGTTGTAAAAATCGAGATCTTTCCCTTGCAAAATAGCGGAAAGGAACAAATCTGTCATTGCATACGGTCCATCGGCACTTTTAAGTAATTGCCCTCTCATATAGTTTCGAACCAGTGACAACTCTTCTTCAGGAACAAGCTCGTTGCGCAGTCGCTCCAATTCAATGCTAATTTCATTGAGAGCATCTTCGCGAACATCGGTTCCCACCTCGGTCGCAATCAAGAAATAACCCGTGTTATTGAACTCTGCTACCATAGAACCAATTCCATAAGTATATCCCTTATCTTCTCGGATATTGGACATCAATCGGCTGCCGAAATAATCACCCAAAATCGTGTTGAGGATTAAAAAGTCTTGGTAATCTTCATGCTGCTTATTGAAGAGTGTGCGCCCAACACGAATGGCAGATTGCAGTGCACCGTCTTTCTCAATGTGCTTGCGCCCAACTTTATTTTGAAGCGATGCTGCGAATTCACCTTTTTCCAAAATCGCGAGATTTTTAGATTTTGTTGCAATTGCGTTAATTTCCTCTTTTGGAAGATCGCCCACAACTACCACACGTTGTAGTCCTTTCTGGATAAAACTTTGGTGAAAAGCAATGAGATCCTTCCGTGTTACCAAATCAAAGTGCTCATCTTCCAAAACTTTGTTGTAGCGTTCATCTGAAGCAAACAATTCCTTCTGAAAATTTGATTGGGCCAGATAAGAAACTTTCTCGCGACTGATATTTAATTTCTGCTTGCGATCTGTCAATAGATCGTTCACTTCTTCCTTGCGAAAACTCACGTTGGAAATAGCGTCCAACATAATGTCAAACAATTCCGTGAGATGTTCTTTCAAACAATACATGGAAATTACAGCGTTTTCTGCCGAAAGTCCACTGTCGAGAAAACCACCCAAACCGTTAATTGCCGCGCTAATTTCTATCGATGATTTTGCTTCCGTTCCAGAGAATAACAGTCCGTTTACAAAGGAAGCCAACGATTGTTGATCTCGGATTTTCCCTGCGTCGAAATACAAATCGAAACGAGCGGTATCATTGGGAACATGCGGCATGTGGTATAAATTCACATGATCGTTAATGGGAATAATATTCGGAGCCACGAAATCGATGCCGGTTATGGCTGATAGTGCAGGTGCTTGAGTTCTATCCATTATTTCTGTGCTGATTTGATTCGAAGTACCGAGCAACGCTCTTTTTGGAAAATATCTTTCGCTACGCGGTGCATGTCTTCGGGAGTAATTTGCTTGTATTTTTCGCTTTCAAGATTCACGTCGTTGGCATCACCCAACAATTCATTCATTGCCAATGCCATGGCACGATTGAGCAATCCTTGTTCCTGAAAGGCTTTTGCCGTGCGAATTTTCACCATGATTTTTTCCAATTCAGCATTGTCCATGGGTTGGGAGCATAAAAACTCCAATTCTTTCCAAAGTGCCTTGTCAAAAGTTTCAAACGAAATGCCGTCGTACAATTTTCCACTAATGACCAACAAGCCGTCGTCAGTAGAGCCCATGATGTAGGCATTGATATCGCTGACTAATTTTTGGTCTTTCTTCAAACTCACGTACAAGCGCGATGACTTGTCTCTTCCCAATGCATCTGAAAGCGCATCGGAAGTGTAGAAGTCTGCATGTTTGCGATCGACCATTTTGAAGGCATAGTAAAATGCATCGGTCGGAACATCGCTTTCAATGGTTTTTTCTCGATATTCTGTCTGAACAGGTTCTTTCGGCAAGTTTCTTTCGTACTTTGTTCCCGCGGGAATGTTTCCAAACCACTTTTCTGACAAGGACTTCACTTTTTCCAAAGACAAATTCCCTGCGATACACAAAATCGCATTTTGAGGATTGTAGTGCTTTTTGAAAAATGCTTTCACATCCTCCATGGTTGCCTCCTCAATATGTTGGATGTTTTTTCCAATTGTTGCCCATTTGTATGGGTGTTCTTTGTAGGCAATTGGGCGCAATTCCAACCAAACGTTTCCATACGGTTGATTCAAATAGCGTTGTTTGAATTCTTCGATAACCACTTGGCGCTGCACTTCCAAACTTTTGGGCGTAAATGCGAGTGATAACATGCGGTCGCTTTCTAACCACAGGGCCGTTTCAATATTTTCCACCGGAAGTACATCGTAATAATTGGTGATGTCGTTGGATGTGAAAGCATTGTTTTCGCCACCGGCCTGTTGCAGCGGCGTATCGAATTCGGCAATATTTACAGATCCGCCAAACATTAAATGTTCGAACAAGTGGGCAAATCCCGTTTGGTCTTCGGATTCGTCTCTGGCGCCAACATCGTACAAAACGTTTACGACAGCCAAAGGCGTAGTGGTATCTTGATGGAAAAGAACACGCAGTCCGTTATCCAAGGTAAATCGATCGAAATGGATCATTAAAATTTAAATTTTTCTGATGATTGCTCGTTCAGAGCTTCTTTGAATTCATTGAGGATTTCAGCAACGATGTCAGCGGCGGGTTTTACTTCATGAATAAGCCCTGAGATTTGTCCAATTTCCAATTCTCCTTCCTCCAGATCACCTTCAAACATGCCTTTTTTTGCACGGCCTCTACCGAGAATCTCTTTCAATTCTTCTGCATCTGCGCCGCGTTCGTAGGCTTCGTTCAGTTTTCCGTAAAATTCATTCTTAATCAAGCGCACGGGCGTTACTTCTTTCAATGTTAGTTTTTTTGAAGTTGTCGTGCGCACTCGATTCTTGCGATGCTACAAAACGACTGCCAATTTGAACGGCATCTGCTCCGAGGTTCATAGCTGCTAACATACCACGTCCTGTGCCAACGCCGCCTGCTGCAATCAATGGAATGTCCAATTGTTCTTTCACCATCGGAATCAAACAAAGTGTTGTTGTTTCATCGCGTCCATTATGACCTCCTGCTTCAAATCCTTCGGCTACCACAGCATCTACTCCTGCAGCTTGCGCCTTTAAGGCAAATTTTACGCTAGAAACTACATGAACAACAGTAATTCCATGAGATTTTAAATGGGCTGTCCAGGTTTTTGGGTTTCCCGCTGAGGTAAAAACAATCGGTACTTTGTATTTGATGATCGTTGCAATGTGTTTTTCAATGTCAGGGTAGAGCATGGGCAAATTCACGGCAAACGGTTTGTCGGTCGCTGCTTTGCACTTTTGAACGTGCTCTTCCAATATTTCTGGATACATGGAGCCCGAACCAATAATGCCCAATCCGCCTGCATTCGATACTGCAGCGGCAAGTTCCCATCCCGAACACCAAATCATCCCTGCTTGAATTAAGGGGTAATCGATACCGAAAAGTTCTGTGATTTTATTTTTCATAATTGTACGAATAGCGCAAAAATACGGGTTTCAGCCAACTTTTTTGTCCCTTTTGGTGTCTTGTTTATAAATCCTTAACTTAGTTCAATTATCGTGAATTTGATGCGTCTATTACTTCTATTTATTTGCCTGATGACTTCTGTTGTCACTTTTGGTCAAGAGATCTCTCACGATCATTCGGTGCATCACTCATTTACCGAGAACAAAGGTCAGTGGCATGAGCGCATTCTTTTCATGACGAAATTCGATGGGGGAAACCTTTGGGTACAGCAGCAAAAGATGGTTTTTCACTTGCAGGATTTATCTGCGGTGCAAGAGAATCATGGCAATCTCAGTGGAAAAAGAAAGCTGAGAGAACCCACATTGAAACAGACGGTGGTTCACTTGAATTTTAAAGGTGCCAATGACGTTTCTGAGATCGAAAAGTTGGAGCCAACACAATCCTATCAAAACTATTTTATCGGAAAAGATCCTTCCAAATGGGCATCAAACGTACATGGTTACGGAGAAGCTATCATGAAGGAATTGTACGAGGGAATTGATTTAAAACTCATTGAGGACGAAACAAATTTGAAATACGAATTCCATGTGATGCCCGGTCACGATCCGTCGCAAATTGTTTTGGACTACGCAGGACAATCTTCTCTGGAAATCAACAAAAAAGGAGACTTAATCGTTAATACTTCGTTGGGTCAAATTATTGAGCAAAAACCGTATGCCTATCAAATTGTCAATGGAAATGTCCGTGAGGTTTCCTGTGCTTTTGAATTGGAAGGAAACGAAGTAAAATTCAAACTAGGAGCATTTAATCCGAACGCAATATTGGTGATCGATCCGGTGCTTGTATTTGCAACGTATTGTGGTTCGCCTTCCGATAATTTTGGAATGACAGCCACGTATGGCTACGATGGCACCGCTTATTCGGGCGGCGTAGTGTATGGGAATGCATACCCAATGCCAGATCCGAATGCATATGATGTCAATTCAAATTTCACCGTAACCAATGGTCCTACTTATGGAATTACGGATTGTTTCATTACGAAATATTCTGAGGACGGAACGACCATGCTTTGGAGTACCTACTTGGGTGGTGGAGATGAAAACAACGGAACGGAGACAGCGCACAGTATGATTTGTGATGAGCAAAACAATGTGTATTTGTACGGGGCTACCTCTTCCATCGATTTCCCTATCGTCAATGGTTATCAATCTACGCACAACGGTGGAGTTGCCAATGCAAATTACTTTTTCAACGGCGTTTATTTTACCAATCAAGGAACGGATATTTTCGTTGCAAAGATTAGCGAGAACGGACAGAATTTAATGGGGTCTACCTTCTTCGGAGGCTCTGGAAATGATGGTGTCAACTATATTGTTTCAGCAGGAAATTATGGAAGTGTAGCAGCTTACGATTCTTTAACGCTGAATTACGGAGATCAATTTCGCGGCGAAATCATGTTGGATTCAATCGGGAATTGCCTGGTCGCTTCTTGCACCCGCTCAACGGATTTCCCGACACAAAATGCATTTCAAAATACCAATGCTGGACAGCAAGATGGCGTGATCTTTAAATTGTCTTCGGATTTGTCAGCATTGCAATGGTCTAGTTATTACGGAGGTTCTGAAAACGATGCTTGTTATTCCGTGAAAGTAGATTCTAGTCAGAACGTGATTTTTGCAGGAGGAACTTCGTCCAATGACCTAACAACAACCGCTGGCGTTTGGCAACAAACCTATGGTGGTGGGAAATGCGATGGATTTGTGGTGAAACTAGCCAATTTTGGGACAGTTTTTCAAGCAGCGAGCTACATCGGAATGGCAGACTACGATCAGGCCTATTTTGTAGATATTGATCGTGATGATAATATTTTTGTGGTGGGGCAATCCGTTGGAGGTAACTTCCCTGTAATCAATGCCGGATATGTCAACCCGGGAAGTAGCCAATTTGTGGTAAAGTTTGATCCAGATTTGATCGCGCCATTGAACTCCACCGTTTTTGGAAATGGTTCTCCCGACATCAATATATCACCATCAGCCTTCTTGGTGGATATTTGCGGAAACCTGTATATCTCTGGTTGGGGCGCAAACATTTTGCAGTCCGTTGGATTGAATGGAATGCCGACAACGCCCGATGCGTATCAAATTAGTTCGCCAAATGGGTTCGATTTTTACCTCATCGTAATAGAACGCGAAATGGGCGGATTGCTTTACGGTTCCTACATGGGCGGATCGCAATCTACCGAGCATGTTGACGGCGGAACTTCCCGCTTTGACAAGAATGGAGTAGTGTATCAGTGTGTATGCGCGGGATGTGGTGCGAATAGCGATTTCCCAACTACGCCAGGTGCTTATTCTGACGTCAATCTCAGTACAAACTGTAACGCTTTGGTATTCAAGTTTGATTTCGAGTTGATTCCAAATGCAGAATTTACGGTAAACGATAATTTGGGTTGTGCACCATTCACGGTAGATTTTGAGAATTTCTCCACGGATTCTGATTCGTATCTCTGGGATTTTGGAAACGGCGATACTACCTCCATAATTTTCGAGCCTTCCGTTACATTTGATACGGCAGGAGTGTATCAAGTTTTCTTATACGTAACGGACAGCATCTGCTTGTTGACAGATACCGCGGAAATCACCATTACTGTTACCGATTCATTGGAATTGACCACAATCCCAGATCAGGAATTGTGTGTGCCAACGGACATTGATTTTACGGCTTTTACCAACGGATCGGCAGACACATTTATTTGGTCGAGCAATAGCAATATCACGGATACGCTCAATGTTGGCGGCACTTCAGACTCAGTTTGGACCTATCAACCAACAACTCCTGGAACGTATTATATTGAAGCCTCAAACGATGGTTGCTCGCTCATTGACAGCGTCACCGTGGACTATATAAGCTCCGCGATTACCCTATCGGCGAATGACTCCATTTGTGCGGGAGAATCGACCGTAATTACGGCAACAAATTCAAATCCTTTGATAACATTTACCTATGCGTGGGAGCCAGACTCAGTCATTGTTTCGCCTTCTACTTCCAATCAGGTAACAGTTGCGCCCAACGTTTCTCAATACGTATTTGTCACTGCTTCTTCAAGCACAGGATGTATTGTGGAAGACTCCATTCAAATTTATGTTGGGAACATCCCTTCCGGATCTGTAATTGCAACAGCAAGTCCAAATTTAGTTCCCGCAGGTGGATCGACAGAGTTGATTGGAGAGCCAGCAGGATTGAGCTACGAATGGACGCCAGGCGAAGGCGTTGTTAACGTGAACAATCAGGTAACACAAGCAACAATTGAACAACCAACGATTTTTACACTTACTGCAACGGATGGGATTTGTCAAAGAACGGATACCACGCTAGTAGATGTATTTAGTTTTGTTTGTGAGAATCCGTTTGTATACATCCCCAATGCATTCTCTCCCAACGGAGACGGAGAAAACGAAGTCTTGTACGTTCGTGGAGCAATGGTGGAAAAAATGATTTTCAGAATTTATGATCGTTGGGGAGAATTGGTTTTCGAATCCTTCGAGCGTGATATTGGTTGGGATGGTACTTTCAGAGGCAAAGATATGGATCCTGACACCTATGATTATTACCTGCAAGTTACCTGTATTGGTGGTCTGGAAGAAATCATCAAGGGGAATGTAACATTGATGCGTTAATACCTTTTTCGTTATTTTTTACAAGTAATTCAATTTCTCCGTTCTTTTGTAGGGTAAATCCAAAAGATCATGAAGAAAATCATCACGGCTAGCTCTCAAAAATTTCTTGAAAAATATTTGAACAATACCTCTCCAACAGGTTTTGAAATGGAAGGGCAGAAATTGTGGCTAGAATATATTAAGCCATATATTGATTCATATTTCACAGACAATTACGGAACTGTTGTTGGGGTAATCAACCCAGAGGCGAAATACAAAGTGGTGATTGAAGCACACGCAGATGAAATCTCATGGTTTGTGCACTACATTACCAAAGATGGATTTATCTACTTGAGAAGAAATGGAGGATCGGATCACATGATCGCACCATCGAAACGTGTCAACATTCACACCGAAAAAGGAACCGTAAAAGCAGTTTTTGGATGGCCGGCTATTCACACGCGCCACGACAAAGATGAAGCGCCAAGCATGAAGAACATTTGTTTGGATTGTGGATGTTCCAACAAAGAAGAAGTGGAAAAAATGGGCGTGCACGTTGGCTGCGTGGTCACTTTCGAGGATGAATTCATGACGTTGAATAAAAATCGATACGTGGGGCGTGCGTTGGACAATCGCATGGGTGGATTTATGATTGCAGAAGTCATTCGATTGCTCTCAGAGAATAAAGTGAAATTGCCTTTCGGATTGTACATCGTGAATGCGGTACAAGAGGAGGTAGGATTGCGTGGCGCACAAATGATCGCACAGAAAATTAAGCCAAATGTCGCTATTGTCACCGATGTTTGTCACGACACCAACACGCCAATGATCAATAAAATTGTTCAGGGAGATTTGAAATCTGGCGATGGCCCAGTATTAACCTACGGACCGGCTGTTCAAAATAATTTACTCCAACTCATTATTAACGCTGCCGATTCCAATAATATTCCTTTTCAACGTGCTGCTGCATCGCGCGCAACAGGTACAGATACCGATGCTTTCGCTTACTCAAACGAAGGCGTTCCTAGTGCTTTGATTTCATTGCCCTTACGTTACATGCATACAACGGTGGAGATGTGTCGCAAAGAAGATGTGGAGAACGCTATTCGATTGATGTACCATGCTTTGCAAGAAATCCAGGACGGTCAAGATTTTCGATACATTAAGTAGGATTCAAAGAGTCTCTGCTGAATCGATTTAATGAAATCGCTTCTTGGCAGCGAGTTTCGTATCTTGCGACCATCTATAAACGAAACTTGTACTCATGAAAAAAGCTACGATTTTGCTATCGTCACTGATAGCAGCGTCGTCTGTTAATGCTCAAATATTCTCAGACGATTTTGAAAGTTACACTGTAGGCGACTATGTAGGGCCTGCATCAACTGAATGGACAACCTGGAGCGGAACCGAAGGTGGTGCCGAAGATGTTCAGGTAACCAATGCACAAGCAAGCAGTGGATCCAACTCAATTTATTTCTCATCAACAGGTGCCAATGGTGGACCTCAAGATGTGATTCTAGATTTCGGACAACAATACACAGACGGAATTTTTGTGTTTGAGTCGGATTTCTACGTAGATGCTGGAAACAACGCATACTTTAACTTCCAGGGAACCTCTACACCGGGAACAACCTGGTCAATGAACTGTAACATGGACAATGGAATTATTTCATTGGATGACGGTGTTACTGCAGATTTGGCACTAGGATCTTATACGGCTGACACTTGGTTTACATTGCGTATTGAAGCGAACTTATCTACAGGTCGTTGGCAAGCATTCCACAACGGAACATGCTTTGGCGTTTGGGCGAATTCTGTGAATGAAATTGCTTCTGCCGATTTGTTCCCAATTAACGGTAGTTCTTACTACATGGACGATGTTTCTTTTGATCACACAGCATATACACCGCAGCAGTTGAATGCAACGCTTACCGGATATGCATTTGGTGGAATTATTGCCGGTAAAGATGAGAACCCGTCTGTAACTGTCGCAAACACAGGTACGGATGTGATTACTTCATTCGACGTGGAAGTTCAAGCCTTTGGTTCAACAATTACCGAAAACGTAACAGGAGTAAGTTTGGCAAGTGGTCAATCCATGGTGGTTGATTTCGCCTCTTCGATTACAGTTGGATCAACAGAAGAATCAACAACAGCGACAATTTCAAATGTCAATGGAGGCGCTGATGGCGATGCAACAGATAATGATGCATGTGCCGTTGTGAATCCAGTGATTCCTGCACCAGGAAAGGTTGTAGTAGGAGAGGAAGCAACAGGAACATGGTGTCCTTGGTGTACACGTGGAACGGTATTTATGGACCGTTACGAAGAAGATTTTGGTGAGTACTGGGCAGGAATTGCCGTTCACAATGCAGATCCAATGGTGGTAACAGATTATGATGCGGCTATCGGACCACTTATTGGCGGATACCCAAGTTCATTGGTAGACCGTGGTGGTGATGTTGATCCATCGGCAATGTCAACCGATTTCTACACACGCTTGCAAACAGCGCCTGTGGCAACCATCAACAACTCATCTGTTTGGGATGCAGCGACACGTGAATTGACCGTGACTGTTGAAGCAGATTTCGCTTCAGCGGCAAATGATAACTATCGCTTGGCTTGTGTATTGACAGAAGACGGGGTTACTGGAACAGGTTCTGGTTACGATCAAGCAAATGCTTATGCAGGAGGAGCAAACGGTGAAATGGGAGGTTACGAATTGTTGCCGAACCCAGTGCCAGCTTCTCAAATGGTATACGATCACGTCGCACGTGATATTGAGCCTGATTTTGATGGTGATCCGAACAGTTTCCCTGCAACAGTGAACGCAGGTGAGCAGCACTCGGTTACTTTCACGTTTACAATTCCTCAAGAATGGAACATTTCCATGATGCACATTATTGGTTTGTTGATCGATCCGAATGGACAAATTGACAATGCCGGTAAAAGTGTTGTTGATGGAGTGGCAAGTTTGGATGAATTGACAATCGATGCTGATTTCCGCATGTACCCGAACCCGGCAAATGATGTGACAGTAATTGAAGCTGATTTGGCTCAAAATGCTGAGGTATCTGTTGCACTTACGGACATGGCAGGTAAAATTGTTGATGCTCGTGATTACGGAGTTGTAACACCAGGAACTAAATTGCCAATTGCAACAACTTCTTTGGAGTCAGGTATTTACATCGTTCAATTGACGGTAAACGGAAAAATGATGACAAAACAACTGATTGTTGAATAGATCTCATTAATCAAATAATTTAGAAAGGCTGCATCTCGACACGTTCGATGATCAGCCTTTTTTTTTTGCTCTTTCGTTAAACCTTCGGCGATAGCGTTGTGTCCAAAATCCGAAATTTGGGTACTTTTGTCACTATGAAATGGATTGGTGAACGCATCTCATTCGTAGAGGATAAAAATCGAACAACCGTTGTTATTGAACCGATGAACATTGGTTGGATGCGAAGTTTGATGGGAGCTTGGGTATTCATGTGGATCGCCATTGGAATCACAGTAGGTTGGTATTATATGTATCTTCCAACTACGCAGCAAGAATCCATTATTATCGTCGTTTTTCTTGTCTTTTGGTTGTACTATGCTGTAAGGGTTACCCGCTCCTGGCTCTGGCTCATGTGGGGCAAAGAACTCATCAAGATTGATGAAGTTGCTTTTACCTACAAACGATCGATCCGAAAGTATGGCAAAGCAATGCCGTATTTGTTGGAGAACATCCACAAAATGCAAGTGGCTACGCCCAAAGAGAATTCCATTCAGGCCGCGTGGGAAAAATCACCATGGATTGTTGGGGGAGAACGCATGGAGTTTGAGTACATGGGAAAAACCGTTCGTTTTGGTCGAAAACTCGATGAAAAAGACGCAGAACTGTTGTTCAAATTCCTAACGAAAAGGGTGGAGCGACAAATCCGAGCAAGCAAGAAAAATCAAGCGAAAGCAGAGAAGTTTTAATACACCTTCTCCATTTCAAAATGCTGCAAGACATCATAGAGTTTGTAGCTTTCTCCCAGATTGATGTATCCTATTCTCAAGTAGAAATCCAAAGCATAATCGCGGGCGTGCAGAATCATTTTCCGATTTCCGATTTCTTTGGATCGTTTCTCGGCAGCTTCCATTATCAGCCTACCGAAGCCTTTTCCTTGAAGATTGGTATCCACCGCAACGAAACGTACCTGTGATATTTCTGGTTCCGGCTGATCCAAACGTGCAATTGCTCGTAGCACATTATTATCGTACAACGCCAAATGAATCCCTGTGGAGTCACCATCATTTTTTTCGCTTCCTCTAGGTTTGTTCAATGGCTCGCGCAAAATTCGGTAACGAAGGTCGTAATAGTCCTCCCATTCTTGCTTGGTTTGTGGTGATCGTACTTCCATTAGGTAAATATTGCGGACGCGACACGTTTGGTTAGAATGCCTTCGATGGTTTCTTTGAGCACGAGTGATTTTGCTCTTGGATCTCCAAATACCTCTTCCAGATTTTTCACGGCTCCAGCAGGTACATTCAATTTTTGTAATTGATCCAAGAGTGCCTTCGAATCCCAAACCGAAACATGCGAAGACAAAAGTGCATAAAGTGTTTCACGATGAATGACACGCTCTTGGTTGGACTCAAAACGTTTGTCTTCAAGCAGTTCCTCAGCGTTCAATGTTTCGCACAGTTTCTGAAAATGTGTATCAGAACCAATGGCGAAAGTGATGGTTCGATTGTCTTTGGTGGTGAATAATTCTCCGTAAGGCGCAATGTTCGGATGCTTGGACCCCAATCGCTGTGGAACGTTTCCTGTCATCAAATAATTGGATGCTTGATTGACCAGACTGCTTACTGCCGCATCGTACAAGGAAACATTGAGTACAGCACCTTTACCTGAACGTTCGCGAGAATAAAGCGCAAGAAGTAATGCTTCTTTTAAATGGTGCGCGGCGAGAACATCTACAAAGGCAACCGGCATTTTTGTGGGAGGTCCGCCCGGTTGTCCGTTCATGGACATGAATCCAGATTCTGCCTGTAAAATTAGGTCATACGCAACCCGATCGCTATCCGTTCCATAGCCACTTATTTTTCCAGTAATTAACTGCGGATTGATTTCAAATAAATCTTTATTGGTAAGGTGAAATTTCTCGTAATCAGAGCGCTTGAAGTTCATCAAAAGAATGTCTGCATTGCTGAGTAGCTTTCCAAATGCATTACGGTCGGCGGAATTCTTCAAATCAAGTTTTTGATACGATTTCCCGTAGTTGATGCTTGAAAAGTACGCCGAAATTTCGGAGTCCGATGGTTCGCCAGGAAGTTTCCACGAACGCGTAACATCGCTGTATTTTGGATGCTCGACCTTAATGACCTGGGCACCAAGTTCTGCCAAGTACATTCCAACACTTGGGCCGGCAAGAACAGTACTCGCATCAATAACTTTGATTCCGCTTAAAGGCAATTCTTCTTTCTTCATTTCGAACGTCTAAGATAAGGATTTCGGATATGTCGATTTGTTTCAAGATGCAAAGATTGTGTTGCTATTCAATATATTTGTTCCATGCAAAAAAATGATTTCGTAGTTCAGCAAACCAATGCCTCTGAGCGCGCCGTAAAAAATACACTTAGTTTGATAAAAGAAGGTGCTACGGTTCCCTTCATTGCTCGTTATCGGAAAGAACGAACGGGCGGCCTGGACGAAGTGGTAATTACGGCAATTCGCGATTTTGGAGAAAAGTACGATGAAATCATTTCGCGCCAACAAACGATTGTAAACGCTATCGAGGAACAAGGAAAAATGGACGAACAACTGAAGTCTAAAATTTTAGACTGTTTCGATCCTGTCCGACTTGAAGATATCTATTTGCCGTACAAGCAAAAGCGATTGACCCGAGGGGAAAAGGCACGCAAACTTGGCTTAGAACCTTTGGCGAAAATGATCATGTCTCAGCGCGGTGGTGATCCAATACAAATGGCAGATCGTTTTATCAAAGGAGATGTTTATGATGAAGAAATGGCCATTGCTGGAGCCAAAGATATCATCGCCGAATGGGTCAATGAAAATGTGACATTACGAGATCGCTTGCGACAACAGTTTGAGCGTCATGCAGTTCTAACAGCGAAATTGGTCAAGGGAAAAGAGGAAGCAGGGGAGAAGTACAAAGATTATTTTGACCATTCCGAGTCCTTGCAACGATGTCCATCGCACCGATTTTTGGCCATTCACCGTGCTTCGAAAGAAGGAATTTTGAATTTGAAAGCGCGACCAGAAGAGGAGCGAGCCTTACAAAATGTGACGCGTTTTTTCGTGAAAGGTCATGATGCTTGCGCCGATATTGTGGAGGAGGCATGCCACGATTCATACAAACGATTGCTGCGCCCTTCTTTGGAAAATGAAGCGATTTCGAAAGCGAAGGAAAAGGCAGACGCCGAAGCCATTAAAGTGTTTGCGAAGAACTTGAGGCAGTTATTATTGTCGCCGCCGCTTGGTTCAAAACGAATTTTAGCCATCGATCCAGGATTTCGAACGGGGTGTAAAGTTGTGTGCATCGATGAGAAAGGAAATTTACTGACCAACACCACCATTTTCCCACATCCTCCACAAAAAGAGATGTCTAAGGCGAAATCAAAAATTGCCCAATTGGTGCAAGCGTATAAAATTGAGGCAATTGCAGTGGGAGATGGAACTGCGGGAAGAGAAACAGAGCAAATGGTCAAGCACATTCGTTTTGATAGAGATGTTGCCGTGTTTATTGTTCGAGAAGATGGTGCGTCCATTTACTCGGCGAGTTCTATTGCACGCAAGGAATTCCCTGATTATGACGTAACGGTGCGCGGTGCTGTTTCTATTGGCAGGCGCTTGATGGATCCACTTGCTGAATTGGTGAAAATTGATCCAAAATCAGTGGGAGTTGGACAGTATCAACACGAAGTGAATCAATCGGAATTGAAGAAATCCTTGGACGATGTTGTCATTTCAAGCGTAAATGCCGTTGGTGTCGATGTAAATACGGCGAGTGCTCATTTGTTGAGTTATGTGTCGGGGCTTGGACCAACGCTTGCCGAGAATATTGTTGCGTATAGAGATGAGAAGGGGAGAATAGAATCGCGTCAGGAATTGAAGAAGGTCAAACGATTGGGCGACAAAGCCTTTGAACAAGCAGCAGGATTTATCCGCATTCGTGACGGAAAGAATCCATTGGACAATTCGGCGGTGCATCCCGAAAGCTATAAGTTAGTGGAGGCAATCGCCAAAAAGAAATCGACGGCTACAGAGGCATTAATTGGGTCCAAAGAATTGTTGAACGACCTGAAGCACGAAGATTTTGGAGAAATTGATGCATTCACCTTCAAGGACATTATTGAAGAGTTAAAAAAGCCGGGGCGCGATCCAAGGCAACAAGCCAAAGTGTTGGAGTTCGATCATCGACTAAAATCAATAGAAGATGTACAATCTGGAATGACCTTGAATGGAATTGTGACGAATGTCACGAACTTTGGTGCATTTGTCAATATTGGAATTAAAGAGAATGGCTTAATTCACAAATCACAATTGGCCGACGTTTACGTGGAAGATCCTTCGCAGTTTATTTCTTTACATGATCACGTAACTCATGGATTTCAATAGAAAGCTTATCATCAGTCGGGTTAGGATAAATGCGCAATGCACTTGTCAACTCTTGGTTTTCAATTCCAATTGTTGAGGTTCCTTCTAATTTCCATAACTCGTAGCCATTTGTACCGTCATCTGCTCCAAAATAAAGGTTTAGACCGTCCACCATGAAGCCGGATGGCTCAGAGTCGTCAGTTCCTGGATTTATATCTTGAACTAAACTGGCAGAGGTTCCGTCGAATGTCCAAAGTTCCAATCCATTAACTCCTTCAAAGGCTCTAAAATATAGGCTAGTGCCAAGAACAGTTATAGTTTCTGGTTCCGAATTATCCACACCTGAATTAATATCTGCAGCTAAGCTAACGGTTGTTCCATCATACTTCCACAATTCAGTACCATTCGTCGCTTCATAGGCCCCAAAATAGAGGTTTGTTCCTAACACAACCAAATCATAAGGGTTGGAATTGCCTGCTCCTGGATTGATATCTTGTACTAATGAGGCAGAAGTTCCATCGTACTTCCAAAGTTCTGCTCCATTTGTTCCATCATTCGCTTTGAATAAAATTTCAGATCCTAAAACAGCAAAGTCTTCAGGAGCTGCATCTCCGGCTCCAGGGTTGATGTTTTGTATCATAGTGGCAGTTGTTCCATCATACTTCCAAACTTCCTGTCCATTTGTTCCATCATTGGCATTAAAAAAGAGGTCTGGACCAAATGTAGTTAGCTTGTTCGGCGAAGAGCCTAAGGAACCCGGAGCGATGTTATGTGCTAATGTTGCTGTAGTGCCATCAAATTTCCAAAGTTCATTTCCATTTGTTCCGTCATCAGCAACAAAATAAAGAGTTGACCCATTCACAATTAAATTTGTTGGACTGGAATCTCCTGCTGGATTAATGTCCTGTACCAAAGTAGCAGTGGTGCCATCGTATTTCCACAATTCTCTACCATTTACTCCATCATCTGCACTAAAATAAAGGTCTGAACCAAAAACTGTCATAAGAAATGGAGACGAATTCGACGTTCCAGGGTTGATCTCTATCATGGTTAACGTTGTTCCGTCGTATTTCCAAAGTTCGTAACCATTTGTTCCATTGGTGGCTCTAAAATAGAGGTTGGTTCCAAGTGCTGTAAGTCCGAAGGGAAAAGCATCCGCAATTCCTGGGTTAATGTCTTCTACTAGAGTCGTTGTGACTCCGTCATACCTCCAAACCTCTTTGCCGTGCACGCCATCATCCGCTACAAAATAGATATCTGTGCCTACTGCAGTCATTTTGTTTGGTATCGAGTTACCTGGTCCCGGGTTGATATCAGCAATTAAAGTTTGACTATTCACTTGAGTTGTGGCGAGTGTAATTAATGCTGCCAAGGCAACGGTTGTAGTTATTTTCATCATGTTCCGTAGTATTTCGTTTAGTTCGGCTAATATGATGAATACACTCAAGAAATCCGGCGTTTTACCGGGTGGATCTATCTCAATTAAGTGAATTGAGACACATTAAAAATGAAGAGAATTATTTCTCAGAGAGATATTGAGAAGGAGTAATGCCTTTGTTTTTCTTGAAGGCTCTGTAAAAGGTCGATTTACTTTTGAACCCAACTTCCAAAGCAACAGCTTCAATAGTAAACTGCTTGTTAACTTTCAATAATTCAAGTGATGCATCAACACGTTTTGAGTTAATCAGGTCATGAAAGTTGGTTTGCATCTTTTGATTGATCGTCTTAGATACTTTGTAAGCAGGGATCTCTAACAGTTCTGCCATTTTTGATAAGGAGATATCTGAATCCTTATAAATGGAATCTTGAGAAAGACTCAAAAGTATTTTTTCTTCTAGTAGGTTTAACTCATCCTCACTTAGGTTAGACTTACTTGCAGACGGTCCTTTGTTCGACTGTTTTTGCGAAGCTTTAAAATCAATTTCTTCTTTTGATAGAATAGCCGGATTTTTAAATCCATAGTAGATCGTGCAAGAATGGATAATAATTAAAGAGATTGGAAGTAAAAGATATTCAACCAGAAGAACATCGAAAAATAATGATGCAATCAGCAAGAAGGTATTGGATGAAAAAATCGCCCACAAGAAAACTTTCAAATAATAAACTCGATCATTAATCAAATGATTCACTTCGTCCTTTTTTCCATATTGATAACACATCCAGAGAAGTGAAGCAAAAACTACTTGCTGAAAAGAATAAAAAATGACGTTATACAATGTAATGCTCTGAGGATAAGCTCCCCGTTTTAGTTCTTCAAAGAAAAGTGCTTGCTCGCCATTACTGAGTAAAAGGTATTGAATGAAATAATAAATAGGAATAAGTGCAATAGCGTAGGAAAGCACAAAAACGATATTGAATTTCTTTATTTTCCGTTTGAGCAGCGAATAAACAAAAACGTAGACGGCAATTGGGAAGAACGCCCCCATCATTTGAACGAAAAAGAAATAATACGATGACCAATCAAATACGTCGAGGGTTAAAAGCAATACGTTACTCGCACTGAACAAAGCTGGAATTAGGAGGATACCTCCTAGAGCTAGGTTCGTTGGACTAACTTTTTTCTTGAAAAGCAATAATGCAAAGAGGCCAAATGAATTAAATACCGTTAAGACATTGGAGATGTAAAAAAGTTCTTTCAATTGGTACTGTTTATAACCTCTTGTAAATTGTGTTAGATATAGTCAGGCAGTTATGTTCTGTTTAGAATTTTGCCAATAACAGTTCGGAAAGGTAAGAATGATTTTTTATTCCAATTGATATAAAAGGGCACAAACCTACATGAAGGCTAAAAAAGAAATACTTTCTATGGCATAAAAAAAGGCCGACTCTCAGCCGACCTTTCCTTTCCATTTTATGTAAATTTTACTCTTCTGATAATGGGTCAACCTCAGAAGTTCCGCCAACGTTGTCAAGAACTTCATCATCATCATTTGATCCAGTAGTTTCCGCGGATCCAGTAACCGTCCATTGGCTACGAATGTAGACGATCGCACCCAAGAATAAGGCTCCGTAGAAAATTACGGTTAAGCCTGCCGTGGTTCTTTCCTCGAAAAGCTCATCTGCCCCTATCATATCTGTTAGTTTAATGATTAATGTGTAGATAAATATTATGGCTCCAAGTCCAACACGGATCCCGTCTTTCTTATCGATTCCTTTGCGAACATAGAAGTAACCAAGTCCTAACAGGAATAGGGTCATGACATAGTGTCCGCCGTATTCTCCTAGAACGTAAGCTACAATAAATCCGAGCAATGGCCCGAGAGCAATCAATGGATTGATGTCATCAGATCCTTCGTCCATATCATTGTTAAAGATCCAGAAGATTCCGGCCATCAAGCCAAGGAGTACGAAGTAGGAGAATTGTTTCTCAAATGAATACTGCTTGAATAAGTAGATGGAGTCGCTAGCGCCCGTCATTCCTGTGTTGGTAGCCAAAGTACTAGCCATCATAATCACGATAAGGACAATGAATATTTCAATCGGTCTGCCAATGATATTCTCTGCTTTGTGAAAATACGCTTTAGAGAAAATGTAAAGTCCTGGCAACACTACTGCCATTGCTGGTATCATCAAACCAGAAGTGGCTGATAATTGTGTCATTGTTAAACTTAAGATCATGGCGCCAAAGAGTATTCCGAAAATAATTTCTTTCGGCCCCACGTCTTTTGCGGCTCTTAATTTTGGAATCCAGACGTACAGAATGGCGATTGCGAATAGCCAAAGGAACTGAGGTAAAAAGTTCAACCAACTATCTTCTAAGCCTAAATTAACTGTTGCTCCGGCAATGATGACTAAAATCATGTATATGTATGAAACTAATGTTGATTTCATATGCCAGATAATAAGTCCACCAACGCCTAGAATAAAGAACGCCAAAATATCATCTCTCAACCATTCATACATTTCATACTGACCGAAGGCCATAAGAGCAGTTGCTGTGAATCCGAGGAAAGCAAAAACGGCAGCGATTTCACGATACAGTCCTTGTCCTTGAAAGACGGTATTGTATAGAAAGTACAATCCTGCCCCGATAATTAATGGGATCATGAGTAACCAATCTAGCGCGTCTGGACCAAGATCATCGGGAAGAATAACAATGAGAAATCCAACGAGGATTGCCGCTATTCCTATGGATGCGAAGTAAAATTTAAAGATTTTGTAAATTGGATAGGATTGGCCTGGTTCCGATGCCTCAAGCAGTTCTTTTCGAAATTTTGTTTCGGCTTCTCCAGAAGAGGCGGTAGCAGAAAATTGTTTTTCAAGCCATTTTTTCTTGTTGTAAGCAAAAAGTGCTTGAATTCCCGGTAGTAAATACAATGCAGACATTACAATGCTTAAGCCAAAAACGAGGAAGCCATACATTTGTAACTGACGCATTATCAGGTTTTCAATCATGTAGTTCATAGTGTAATTTTATGAGGTTCAACCCAAAATACAATAAATTTCATTTATCGAATGAAAAATAATGGATTGTTCCTAAGTGATTGGTTTTGTGTGAAAGGAGTTTTATTGTTGAGCCTTGGACAATCTTCTTTTACGAAGAAAGAGCACGATGAAACAAAACATAGAAATGCCTCCCGTGAAGAACCCGAGCATTTTTGACTTTGATTGTGAGGACTCATTGGATGATACTATCATATGATACTATCAAGTGTCATGAAATTTAGATTGAACCTACAAAGTTCGATTTGTCAAATGCGCGAATAAGAAATGTTTTCTTGTTTCCGTTTCACAATTGAGCTGTTTGATTTGTCTTAGTAAGACTACAACTGCCATTTCACTTTTGTCGAAAAATTTGTCCGGATGTAACCGTCAAATCGCTCGGTACATTCTCCACATAAAGCGAGCCTGTTCCAAGGCCCTGTGGCAATTCGTTTTTGTATTCTCCCGCTAGTTGACAAATAACTTCCAATCCAATATTCGATTCCAGTGCTGAAGTCATCCACCAGGGAATGTTGCGCTCTTCAGCCAAGGCAATCCATTCCTGAGTTCCAGAAATGCCGCCGTGCAAGCTCGGCTTTAAAATGATGTATTGCGGTTGAATGGTATCGAGCAGGGCAATCTTCTCCGATGTTTCATTGACTCCGATCAGCTCTTCGTCCAAAGCAATCGGCACAGGCGTTTTCTTACACAACTCACGCATCGCTTCCCAATTTCCCTGTTGGATCGGTTGCTCAATCGAATGAATATCCAATTTGGCAAGAGCTTCTAATTTCTGCAATACTTCCACCAAGTCCACTTCGAGTGCCGCAGTGGCCTTGTTTCCAGATCCACCTAGAATCGGGCGCTGAGGCTCTCGAAGCGCCGAAGTACCCAATCCAAACGCGCCATTCGCATCCACACGCAAAGTGATTTCTTCCTTCGAATACCGATCTCGAATAGAACGCAGCAAACGAATTTCTGTATCGAAATCAATCGCGCCAATCTTCATTTTAATAGTTGTAAAATCAGATTTCAATTTGTCCTCAATCTGCTCTCGCATGAACGCTTCATCGCCCATCCAAATCAATCCATTAATTGGCATCGAGGCTTCTTTGCGCGAAAAGGCATTGTCGAAATACAACCGTGTTCCTTTCGATTTCAAATCCAACAAAGCGCTCTCCCAACCAAATTGAATCGATGGCCACTCTTGCAAATCAGCCGTTTCAGGATCGGCACAAAATTCGGTAAGTTTTGCTTCGTAGTTTTCAAAAGATTCAAAATCGGGAGACAATCCTGGAATGATACTGCATTCGCCTATTCCGGAAATCTTTGGTTCTTGAGGATCAATAACCGTCAAGAACCACGCGTGTTTTTCGGTCAATACACCACGACTTGTGCCGCTCGGGCGCTTGAATACAAATGTTTTTTTCTCGAAAGAAACCTTAAATGACATAATGCTTCAGATAAATCAGTCCGGCGAAAAGAAAAATGGAAAGCGCAAATGTAGCCAAGGCTACTTTTTTCAATTCTGGATCAAAATCTTTCGGTTCGGTCGTTTGCATTACTTTACGCAAATGAAAAATGAGAAAAGCAGCGGGAGCCAGGGCAACAAACAGAATAGGCTCATGAACAAGGTTGATGAACTGTCCAATACATCCAAGCCCCAACATGATGAGCAGCACGTGATACAACTTCGCCAAATTTGGACCCATGCGCACCACTAAAGTGATTTTTCCAGAGGTGTGATCGTTCTGGAAATCGCGCATGTTGTTGAGGTTTAAGACAGCAGTGCTTAAGAGTCCAAAACCAATCGCAAGCAAAATATTTTCGTTCAAGAACGATTTTGCGAATAGGGAATATACACCCAAAACGCTCACGCCGCCGAAGAACAGCAATACCATTAAATCGCCCAACCCAACGTAGCCGTATGCGTTCTTTCCAACGGTATAAGTAATCGCTGCGGCAACGCACAAAAG
The DNA here is from genome assembly GCA_043584915.1 of Fluviicola sp. Taxonomy (GTDB): domain Bacteria; phylum Bacteroidota; class Bacteroidia; order Flavobacteriales_D; family Crocinitomicaceae; genus UBA4466. The sequence continues at coordinate 7,935 of CP121319.1, read as the reverse complement.
CGCAAGTCCGGCATAAAACCAAATCATGGACATGGGCATTTCTTGCGTACCAAAGTAAATGAGCAATGCTGCGGATATCAGGCTGAGTACCGAGTTAATGATAACACCGTTTCTCATGGCTTTTGGAGAAATAACTCCCGATTGCACGGCGCGTTCTGGTCCCACACGGTCGTCGTTATCTGTTCCTTTAACGCCATCGCCAAGATCGTTCGCTAAATTGGACAATACCTGAAACAAAACGGTAGTAGAAATGGCCAAACCAAAAATGATTCCATCCCAATGATCATTGAAATACGCTACCGCCGATCCCGCAATAATTCCCGCAAGAGAAAGCGGCAAAGTTCTTAATCGCATGGCTTGAATCCAGGCTGCTCCTTTAGACATAAAGCAAAGGTACACAACGGAATTTAAATTACAGGGTAAATATGTGCGTGCATAATAAAAAATTGTATCTTCACGACATGAAAATTGACCCTTCTGAAGTGGCGCTCAGCAAAATGCTCGGATTGAAATTTCCGTTGATTGTAGCGCCTATGTTTCTGGTTTCGAACACAAAAATGATCATCGCTGCCATCGAAAGCGGTGTCACTGGAGCCATTCCAGCATTGAATTATCGAACAACAGATGAGTTAAGAGCTGCGATTCAGGAAATCAGAACAGCAGTGGATGGACCTCTTGGAATCAATTTAATTGTCAACAAATCGAACTTTCTGTACAAAGATCAATTGAAAGTTTGTTGTGAGGAAAAGGTCGATTTTATCATAACTTCCCTTGGTTCTCCGCAAGAAACAATTGAAATGGCACGGGAACATGGTGTGAAAGTCTTTTGCGATGTCGTGGATGAGAAATACGCGAAAAAAGTCGAGGAACTCGGTGCAGATGCCATTATTGCCGTTAACAAAGAAGCGGGTGGACATGCAGGACCAACTTCGTACAAAGAATTACTTCCACGCTTGAAAGAGGTGTGCAACATTCCGGTGATTTCAGCTGGAGGGGTTGGGAATGGAGAAGAAGCCTATAATATGTTGGAACATGGCGCCGATGGTTGGTCTGTTGGATCATTATTTATCGCTTCGGAAGAATCCGATGTTTCACAAGACTACAAACAAGCCTGCGTTGATTATGGCGAGGAAGATATCGTAATGACAACCAAACTTTCAGGAACTCCGTGTACGGTAATTAACACGCCATATGTGCAGAAGGTCGGTACGCGTCAAAATGCATTCGAACGATTTCTGAATAAGAACAAACGCTTGAAAAAGTGGATGAAAGCATTGACTTTTGTTCGAGGGTCAAAACGATTGCAAAAAGCAGCTTTCAGCACAACCTACAAAACGGTTTGGTGCGCGGGACCGTCCATTGAGCATGTAAACGCCATTCGTCCTTTGAAGGACATTGTTGAAGATTTGAAAAAAGGATATCATGGAGCAGCAGAAGCAACTCAAGCAAATTCGTAGGCAAGTTTTTCTGTTGGGATTCTTCAAGATTCCAATGCTGTGGTTTGTGCGTCCGAAAGTTGTCTCAATTGACAAGAACGAATGCGTCGTAAAAATCAAGCTGCGTAGAAGAACAAAAAACCATGTGAAATCCATGTATTTCGGGGCAATGTCCGTAGGAGCTGATCTTTCCGCCGGATTGCACACTTTTTACTTTGCCGGAAAAGATCAGAAAAGAATGCACTTTGTTTTTAAATCAATGCAATGTGATTTTTTGAAGCGTGCGGAGTCCGATGTTCGTTTTATTTCCACCCAGGGGGATAAAATTGCTGAAGCCGTGGAATTAGCAAGATCTTCTGGAGAGCGCCAGAACGAAGCCGTTTTGGTCGAAGGGCGGGATGAAAATAACGAGCTTGTTGCCACCTTCAAAATGGTTGTCTCTGTGAAATTCAAATAAGCGGGAGAATGCTATCTTTGCCATCAAAATTCCGCACGTATGAAGTACATCACACCTATAGAGTATAAGGAGCGCCAGAACAACAACGACGCTGTTTTACTGGATATTCGCGAAGCATATGAATTGGAAATTTGCACAATGGGAGGCTTACACATTCCTATGGCCGATGTGGCTGCTCGTGCGAATGAAATCGATTCCTCGAAAGAAGTAATCGTTTTGTGTCGCTCCGGACGTCGTGCCGAATCCGTTGCCAACTTGCTTGCAACAGACTTGAACTTTCCAAACGTTTCCATTTTCAAAGGCGGAATCCTCGCATGGATTGATCAGGTGGATTCTTCTCTCGAAACGTATTAATCATGGGCGAAAGATCACTACTACAATGGTTCTTGGTTTCGTTACGCGGAGTGGCAATGGGCGCTGCTGACGTAGTTCCGGGTGTTTCTGGAGGAACCATTGCCTTCATAACAGGAATTTACCAAGAACTTATCGAAAGTTTGAACAACATCAATCTTGGCGCGCTCAAGATGTTGTTCAAAGAAGGAGTAAAACCATTTTGGAAGCATATTAACGGTACCTTCTTTGTATTTCTTTTCGGTGGAATCATTCTAAGCGTCTTATCTCTCGCCAAAGGAGTTTCCTTTTTATTAGAAAACGAACCTGTATTACTTTGGAGTTTTTTCTTCGGACTAATCATCGCTTCTGTCTGGTTGATTGGTAAGTCAATTAAAAAATGGAACGCTCCAGTAGTCATCGCACTTTTGATAGGAACCGCAGTCGCCTTTTACATTTCCACCATTCAAACGGTAGCGAAAGTCGATGCTGAATGGTATATATTGCTGAGCGGTGCTATTGCCATATGTGCAATGATTCTACCTGGAATTTCTGGATCGTTTATTCTCGTACTACTTGGTAGTTATCGTGTGGTCATTGAGGCGATTAAAGAGAGAGATTTGGTAATCATTGGACTTTTCGCCATTGGTTGTATCATTGGCTTGATGACGTTTGCGCGTGTGTTAAAAGTACTCTTTGCCCGTTTTAAAGAAGTGACGATTGCATTGCTTACAGGATTCATGATTGGATCACTATATAAGGTATGGCCATGGAAAAATGCGGATACTTCAAAAGTTTTGGCTGTGCATTCCGATGGTAAAGAAGATTACGTGATGAACAATGTGATGCCAGGAGATTTTGCAGGCGACAATCAATTGATGTTTGCCTGTCTTGCAGCGGTTGGTGGATTGTTACTGATCATTATTTTAGAGCGTTTCTCACCAAAAGAGGCATGAAACGATACGGATTGATCGGTCAATCATTGGGGCATTCATTTTCCCCTTCTTTTTTCAAGAAATACTTTGAAGAACATCAGATTGATGCCGTTTATGAGCTCATCGAGTTGGATTCATTGGAAAATTGTCGCGAAGCAATCAAAAAATTCAATGGTTGTAATGTAACCATACCTTATAAGGAAGCTATTATTCCTTACCTGGATGGTTTAAGCGATGATGCGAGGGCAATTGGCGCTGTAAATGTCATCGAAATGATCGACGGTAAGTATATCGGACACAATACCGACGCCTTTGGGTTTCATCAATCCATCAAGCCATTTTTAACCAATCTGCATGAGCGCGCCTTGATCCTTGGAACTGGAGGAGCATCGAAAGCTGTAGCCCACGTCTTAAAAAGCATTGGCTTGGATGTGTTTTACATTTCTCGATTTCCCCAAAATGACAACGAATTTTCCTACAATCAAGTAAATGAGCAAATGCTCGCATCATGTAAATTGATTGTGAATACAACTCCGGTTGGGATGTATCCTAAGAGTGATGCGTTAATTTCATTGCCCTACGATAGTTTAACCGAAGAACATTTGTCGGTAGATTTGATTTACAATCCGCGAAAAACACGATTTTTGCAGGAGAGCGAATTGCAGGGTGCTGCCATATTGAATGGCGAAACAATGTTGAAAGAACAAGCATTAAAGGCATATCGCATCTGGAACAAAGATGTCTGAATTAAAACGGAGAATATCAGAAGGCGAAGGCCTGCAACTGGATTTCAAATTTCGCATCGACGATCAAAAGAAAATTGCCAGAACTTTAGCTGCATTTGCAAACACAGAAGGTGGATCTTTATTAATTGGCGTAAAAGACAGTGGTAAAATTGCCGGTTGCAATCCAGAAGAAGAATTTTATATGATTGACGGTGCAGCTCAAGTGTATTGTCAACCAGCCGTTCCTATTCAATCGCAAGTGATACAAGAGGGACATCATTTAGTGATGGAGATTAAGGTTCCACGATCAGAGCAAAAGCACAAAGCGCAAGATGAAGAGGGAAAATGGAAACTCTTTCACCGACTCGAAGACCAAACACTTCTTGCCAACAAAATCACCCTTCTACTATGGAGATACCAAAAGGAAGGAAAAAAGAAGGCCGAGTCTTTCACCCCTGAACTTAAAGAGTTGTTGAAACTCATTGAAGAATTCCAACCCGTGTCGATTTCCAAATTATTCCGAGCATCCAAACTTCCCAAAAATGTCGTGAACGAACACATCGCTACTCTGGTGTATTGGGAGGTTATCGATCGAGAAATAACAAGCTCAGGAGTTAAGTATCTGACCGTTTGAGAATTAATTTGTATTCTTGTGTTCAAAATTTTCTACTACTATGAACAAAGCATTCTACATCGCTGGGATCGTTTTCTCGATCATCTTCTTTTTTATTTGCGGATTTTACATCGCTGCAGTTAACGAGGCACATTATATTGATTACTTATCCTACTCTTATGATTCCTACAGCAGTTATAGCTATGGATCTGGAATCGCAAGCAGTTTAACCGAAGAAGGAGGAATGATTTCCTTGTTCTTTTTCTTATCGTTCATTGTAATTGATCTTCTCGGACTTATTAAAGTAAAGACAACTACAATGAAAGTCATGGGAATTATCGGATTAAGTATCTCGGGTATTTTCCTTTTGTGGGATTTTGCTATGATTTCATCTCCAGGGAGCATGTCCTATGATGAAGTTGGGATTGCGTTCTTATTATACTGTTTTATAATGCTTGCCTTTTGTATCGTTGGTTTGATTCAAAGTGTCAAATTTGCGAAAATGCAAAAGAAGGGTACTTCGGCTTCTGTCAGTAGTAATGAAGACATGCTTGATTCTTAAAAAATCCTAAAAACAAGTTGAGTTACAATTCTTTTCGTATCTTGAGAAAATTGTTTTAACTTAAATAGACACAATATATATGGGAAGACCAGCAACAAAGCCGGCGAGATTAAAAGACGGATTCTACATAGAAGTAAAGAATCAAGGAAGTGGGGGTATTCTTATCAGAAGAGATACCAAAGAACAGATGATGCTCGCTGCTGACGATTATTCACGCATGAAAGTAGTAACCATTCTTGGTGAAATGAAAAACGATAAATGGGTGGATAAAACGAAAGGTAAAAAATAGTCATTATACACATTCAATAGAAAAGGCGTCGTAAGATGCCTTTTTTTATGCGTGCTGAATATGTTGTAGATGAAACGATTAGACTAGGAGGGAGTTTTTTTCTCAAAAAGATTTTTTAAAAGTGTTGTGGATATAAAAGTTGTGTCTATCTTTGCACCCGCTTTGAACGATAAGCGCGGTTGAATTGAAAGAAGAAGGGTTGTAAAATTTATTTTAAAAAGTTTTTGAAAAAAGCTTGGTAAAGTAAAAAGACCACATATCTTTGCACCCCGCTTAAAACGATAAGCAAAGGCAAATTGAGGAAATGAAATTATTTTAAAAAGTTTTTAAGAAAAACTTGTTAAAATAAAAAGAGTGACTATCTTTGCCCTCCCAAAACGAACGAGATTTGGGGGTAAGAAATAAATAAAAGCAGTGTAACTGCGAGTGATCAAACGAGATTGCTGAGAGATTGAGGGTTTAGCGACTTTTAGTTTTACAAAAGAGTTCTTTGAAGTATTGAGATTATAAGGAAACAGCGTAATAAACGAATAAACATAAACATGAGTCGTCAAAAATAATTCAACGTTTTATACAACGGAGAGTTTGATCCTGGCTCAGGATGAACGCTAGCGGCAGGCTTAACACATGCAAGTCGAGGGGTAACAGGAAAAAGCTTGCTTTTTTGCTGACGACCGGCGCACGGGTGCGTAACGCGTATGCAACCTACCTCTTACTGGGGAATAGCCCGAAGAAATTCGGATTAATGCCCCATAGTATTACTTCTTCGCATGTTGAGGTAATTAAAGGTTACGGTAAGAGATGGGCATGCGTCCCATTAGCTAGATGGTAAGGTAACGGCTTACCATGGCAACGATGGGTAGGGGGCCTGAGAGGGTGATCCCCCACACTGGTACTGAGACACGGACCAGACTCCTACGGGAGGCAGCAGTGAGGAATATTGGACAATGGACGCAAGTCTGATCCAGCCATGCCGCGTGCAGGAAGAATGCCCTATGGGTTGTAAACTGCTTTTATTTGGGAATAAACCCCTTCTCGTGAGGAGGGCTGAAGGTACCAAACGAATAAGCACCGGCTAACTCCGTGCCAGCAGCCGCGGTAATACGGAGGGTGCAAGCGTTATCCGGAATCATTGGGTTTAAAGGGTCCGCAGGCGGACATATAAGTCAGTGGTGAAAGCCTACAGCTTAACTGTAGAACTGCCATTGATACTGTATGTCTTGAATTCGGTCGAAGTGGGCGGAATGTGTCATGTAGCGGTGAAATGCATAGATATGACACAGAACACCGATAGCGAAGGCAGCTCACTAGGCCTGAATTGACGCTCAGGGACGAAAGCGTGGGGAGCGAACAGGATTAGATACCCTGGTAGTCCACGCCGTAAACGATCATTACTCGATATTGGCGATATACTGTCAGTGTCTAAGCGAAAGTGATAAGTAATGCACCTGGGGAGTACGATCGCAAGGTTGAAACTCAAAGGAATTGACGGGGGCCCGCACAAGCGGTGGAGCATGTGGTTTAATTCGATGATACGCGAGGAACCTTACCAGGGCTTAAATGTAGAAGGAATAATTTGGAAACAGATTAGCCTTCGGGCCTTCTACAAGGTGCTGCATGGCTGTCGTCAGCTCGTGCCGTGAGGTGTTGGGTTAAGTCCCGCAACGAGCGCAACCCCTATCTTTAGTTGCCAGCGAGTAATGTCGGGGACTCTAAAGAAACTGCCTACGCAAGTAGAGAGGAAGGCGGGGACGACGTCAAGTCATCACGGCCCTTACGTCCTGGGCCACACACGTGCTACAATGGTGGATACAGAGGGCAGCTACCCCGCGAGGGGATGCGAATCTCGAAAGTCCATCTCAGTTCGGATTGGAGTCTGCAACTCGACTCCATGAAGCTGGAATCGCTAGTAATCGCGCATCAGCCATGGCGCGGTGAATACGTTCCCGGGCCTTGTACACACCGCCCGTCAAGCCATGGAAGCTGGGGGTGCCTGAAGTCGGTAACCGTAAGGAGCTGCCTAGGGTAAAACTAGTAACTGGGGCTAAGTCGTAACAAGGTAGCCGTACCGAAGGGGGATTAGCTCAGCTGGCTAGAGCACTTGCCTTGCACGCAAGGGGTCATCGGTTCGACTCCGATATCCTCCACTGGAAACAACAAAGTTTCTAAAAGATCATCTAATAGCCGATCTACACAAGTAGGTTTATTGATGGGGAAATTTTTAGGGACTGGGTTTCAAAGTTCTTTGACGTATTGGAATTGATTGAAGTAGTAATAAGAAAAGAATCAAGTAGAAACTAATAAGTTACTAAGGGCACACGGGGAATGCCTAGGCTCTCAAAGGCGAAGAAGGACGTGATAAGCTGCGAAAAGGTTTGGGGAGAAGCAAATATTTTATGATCCAGACATATCCGAATGGGGAAACCTAACTAGTTGAAGACTAGTTGTCGAAAGACGCAAACGCGCTGAACTGAAACATCTAAGTAGGCGTAGGAAGAGAAAACAATAGTGATTTCCGTAGTAGCGGCGAGCGAAGTGGAAATAGCCCAAACCAGAGTTGTTTCGGCAATTCTGGGGTTGTAGGACTG